>NZ_JAAYFP010000180.1:0-1723 GCF_012728195.1 Candidatus Sordicultor fermentans | reverse complement strand
TTCTTGACAAGTTATTCTCAGAGATATTAAATTATTACTCAGGGGGGTACCATGTTATTCCGCATCCCTTCGAAGAGGCTGTTTGAAAATTTTTGGGTGCCTTGACTAAAAGGGAGACCAGAAGAATGTTTTTTGTATTTCACAAAGCAACTCAAGAAAGGCTATATGAAAAGCCCTCTTTTCGGCATGTTCTTCAAGATAATGTCACCGCCGGCACATAATTGACCCGGGAAAGTCGGAATAAAACTGACCCACCCCTTAAACTATAATCCCTCTCACAGGATTAAAGATGGGAGGGGAATACATGCTTAAGTAGTGAGTCAAGTATGATGTTACACCAGATGAGAAAAGGAATAAAGAGTGTAAAAAGTGTAAGCAGAGAAACAGGGCTTTCTCGGGTCACCGTGAAACGTTATCTCAAGGCTTAAAAGACGCCAGAGAGGAAAAGGAAGAAAAAAGGCTTGACCTTAAAGTCCCGGAGCACTATCACTTTCTATGAAGGCAGGAGCTCTCAATCCTCTTTTTACTAGTCTTGCAGAAACCCTAACCAGTCCTCATAACTCCTCTTCTTTCCCGACCTTAAGTGAAGGAGAACTGTCTCTCCTCCCCTACATTCCCAGGTATATAAGAAATGTTATTTTACTCCACATTGTTTTCTGATACTCTTCATTATGGCATTTAAAAAAGTTAGGCCACTTAAAAGGCGAAAAATCTCATCCCTTAAGCCTCAAACTCTTCATTCATTACAGTCATGTATTGCACCAATCTTTCGTGACTTCTAAAAGAGCATCTTCTAATCTGCGGTAGATAATTCCCGGGGTACTCTCTATAGTGAGCTTTTCTAAGCTTTCAGTATTCCCTTTTAAGAAAGCTCCCAGCCTAATAGGAATAGTTCTTCTTCTCTACTTCTAGAATATATACTCCATTTTCCATCTTTAGTTTTAATCTTTCTTGGTTCATATCCATCACGATATCCTGATTGATTTTCTTCCTCTTTTGTTCTTTGATAATGGTTTATCTGAAAAGTCAGTTACTTTTGCTTCTAATAGTTGTTGTATAATTAAGCTCTCTTTTTTTCTTCACCCTTTGTATCCTTCTCCTGGTGAATAGTCTACTTTCTGTGAAGTTTTTTCTATAAAATATACTTTACCACAAAGGCCATCCACATTTTATTTTACGAGAATACAGGACACAATTATCAAACCACCTTAAAATATCACCCCTAAAGAAGAACTATCCCTGTAGACCACTTAAGGTAGTGAGTGTAGTGGCAAAATAGCATACTCTAATTTAAAGAATATAGATTTGATGCGGGTTTAAACTAAGTGAATTGTCAAAGTCGAGAAAAATAACATGGAGGAAAAAGACTTCCGTATCGTCACCCCAGCAACTTTCTAGCCGTTTTTCGCTGCCCCTGAATGCACCTATCAGAGGCCCACAGTGTTTAAAAGCATGTAGACGTCCCTCTAAATTTCAGGCATGATAGATGAAGGAAGTCCTTCCAGGGAGAAGGTCAGGCTGAGAAGAGCTCCTCCCTCAGGAATGCCTCCTCATAGTTTGTCAGGTAATTCTTGGTTTGGCTAAAATCTCCCTGATTTCAAAATCTAAAAAGTTTCTGGCATAGGCAGGTTTTACCACAATAGCGGTATCCACTCCTCTATCAGTACCTCCTATGGATATGGTTTCTTTTTCTACATCGATAAATCCGGCCTCTGCAGCCATC
>NZ_JAAYFP010000179.1:0-6426 GCF_012728195.1 Candidatus Sordicultor fermentans | reverse complement strand
GAGCTTGACCTTCAAAATATTATATATACTCATCAGGAAATAGGCGGAATATTCATCTTTCAGGGTGCTCCCTCTTCCTAGGGAAGAGGCAAATGATAATTTACCACAGGAGTAAGGGATTTGTCAATGGGTGGGGAGAAATTAAATTTAATTTTCTCTTTTAAAAACACTAAAGAGAGGCTGGAATACTCCGACCTCTCTTTAGTGTAAGGAGGGGAAAGATTTCTATCTTTTTAAAAATATTTTTTCAAAATGTGCTAGAAAAGAACTCTGTCTTTCTCTTCAGTAAAATTATATAAGAAATTAAATTAATGTCAATAGCTCGAGGACTCTATGTCAAATTGTGTGGATATAATTGACCTCTAAAGCTGGACAGAGTAGTAAGACCACGTAAGAGCATCCAGTAAATACAATAGGTACGTCCTCACAAGATAATAGAAGAAGCAACTCCTTGAAAAACTATTCTCAATATTTAGTGATAAAAGAGGATAGATAGAGAGCTAACAGGAGGAGATAGAAGATAATGCACTTTAAAATTTTGTCTTGATGATAGAGTCCACTTACACATTCATCACATTAACATGATTACTACAATCAAGAAATAGTGTTACAATAGGACGAAGGAGGCGCAATGATGAATAAATGGGTATGGATAATGACTATTTTGACCCTCTCTTTTTTAATGGCCACTCCGGCCATGGGAGAGGAACAAGATAAATTCTCCCGGGAAGAACTCCTTGAACTATCGGAAAATTTTTTCCAGTACTTGAGTGCAGGAGAATACGACTTGGCTGAAGAACTCTTTGCTCCCGAGGTGCAAGAAATGCTACCCGAGGGAGCCTTAAAGGAAATGTGGGAGAACCTGACCAGCGATTTAGGCCCGTTAGAAGAGGCGAAAGACTATCGAGTAACCATGGAGGGAGGATATCAGATGGTCTACGCCCGGTGCGAATTTGAAAAAGCAGAATTCAAAGCGAAATTAGCATTTAGCACAGAAGGAAAAATAATTGGATTTCAACTTCTCCCTTCTTCTCAGGTTGAGTATTCTACGCCAGATTACGTGGAAGAAGATAAAATTATAGAAAGAGAAGTAGTTTTTGGAATTCCGGGATGGGAGTTACCAGGTACCTTAACCCTGCCTCAAGGAGAAGGCCCCTTTCCTGCTCTCCTTTTAGTGCACGGCTCCGGCTCAAACGATAGAGACGAAACCCTGTTGGCCAATAAACCATTCCGGGACCTATCCTGGGGTTTAGCCAGCCGGGGAATAGCATCTCTACGATACGATAAACGGACTTATGTCCACGGAAATAAAATTGAAGACTTATCCCAGTTTACCGTAGAAGAAGAGGTCATAGAAGATGCCTTAGCGGCTCTTGAATTTTTGCGCAGCCAGGAAGAAATAAACCCACAAGAAGTGTTTATTCTGGGACACAGCCTGGGTGGACAACTTGTTCCAGAGATAGCTCGCCGAGATGGTAAAGTGGCCGGTGTTATTATTTTAGCTGGACCCACTCGACCTCTATCGGAGATTGTAGTAGAACAGACGGAATACATTTTTTCCTTAGATGGTCAGATAGACGAAAAAGAAAAAGAGTGGCTGGAAGAGATAAAAAAAGGAAGAGATTTATTAAAAAACCACGAGCTTAGAGAAGATGAAATAGTGCCGGGATTGGGAAGCTATGCCAGCTACTGGTATGACCTGGAAAAAAGAGATCCAGTAGCTGAGGCGAGAAAATTATCCTGTCCTTTGCTTATCTTGCAAGGAGAAAGAGACTATCAAGTCACCATGGTTGATTTCAATAATTGGAAAGAGGGGCTCTCTTCTCAGGATAACGTCACGTTTAAACTTTATCCCCGGCTAAATCACCTTTTCGCTGCGGGGGAGGGAAAATCTACCCCCGGGGAGTATCAAAATCCTGGACATGTGGATAAACAAGTTATAGAAGATATCGCTCAGTGGATAAAAGAAATCTCTCAGGCGCTATAGGTGGCTTGTTATATCCTTTTAATTGAAATAGAGGAAGAGCTCTTATTAACCATAGGCAAATTGGGAACTTTCCAGTTTAAGCCAGGATTTTACCTCTATGTGGGGAGTGCTCGAAAAAATTTACAAGCGAGAATCAATCGCCACCTGAGGTATGATAAAAAACTTCACTGGCATATAGACTATCTTTTGACTGAGGGAGAGGTGACAGAAGTTATCCTGATCGAGGAAAATGAAGAATGCCGCATCGCTAACGCTCTCCGGGGAATATCTGAAGTGTCTTTTCCCGTTCCTGGTTTTGGCTCTTCAGATTGTAGATGTCCGGGCCACCTCTTCTATATTCAGGAAAAAAATTTGTGGGAAACAATCCTCGTCCATCTTGGGAACCGGGGCTTTACAATAAAAGACTACTGGAAAGGAAAGATTTCCGGCGTCCAGGCCGGCCTTAAATTGATCCACCTCTTAGCTTTTAACCTGATGAATTAAGGTCAGGTGCTCCATAAACTCCGGCTCTTATTCTGTCTTTAAGACGATAGCTGCTACCCAGGATATTTATCACCTGAGCATGATGAAGTAACCTATCCAGTAAGGCAGTGGCTAAGATGGGATCTCCCATCACCTCCCCCCATTCTCCAAAGCTCTTGTTGCTGGTTATGATGATACTTCCTCTCTCATAACGACCACTGATTAGCTGAAAGAATAAAGTGGCTTCTAATTTGTCCAGAGGAAGGTATCCCACCTCATCGATGATAAACAGTCGAGGTCGGAAATGGGCTCAGACGTTTATCCAATTTGTTCTCTTCATAAGCTTGTTTTAAATCTACTGGCTGAAATACAACAAGTTGATAAAATGCAACCCCTTGTTTAGTGTTAACGATTTCGGGCCAGGGTGTGTATTTGGGTTATGTAGTTCACTTTGCAAATAGATTTTTTAGCCACGTGGTGCACAGTGGTACCCACAAAGCCCCACTTTTATCTATTTTTTCTCCAGTCGTATCAAACAGCTCATTGCATACAGACATCCCGTGCTCGCCACTCTGAAAAATATGCATTTCAAAGGGAAGCTTGTATTTGATCATCGCCTCTGCCATCAAGATGGGGTTTATGACTGGAACATACTTATCAAATCGATTGTGCCAGAAAAACATCGGTGCTGTATGAGGTCCTACGTAGTTAACCACGTCCACCTCGGGGGTGCGATCAGCAGTAATCTTGCCCGGTGGGGGCACTATCAAATCATCATCTTCGTTATCAAAAATGGTCGACAGCAGGCTTGCACCATAGGCGATAACTGCTGCGTTCGGCTTAATGCCATCCTGCGGTACACCAAGTCTCGCGGCAAGCCCCGGAGTGTTCCACTGGGTTGCCGACATAGCTGCTACACAGGCACCTGCTGAAAATCCCATGACTACAATCTGATCACTATTGATTCCCCACTCATCGGCGTTGCGTCGTACCTCCCAGATAGCCCTTGATACATCGTCGAGCGGATTTGGAAACACTGAATCTTCACCAATTGATATGTGCATCCTTTCTCATTTGGGCTCTCGTTATAATAATACTTTCACATTATTTCCTCCTCATTCTGTTATATGTTTTTTCCAAAATTCTATCGCATCATCTATCCAACCTTCTGCACTTGTGCCAATTCCCAGTCCAAAACCATGCCCCAAGTCCGGATATTTGTGAAACTCCACATCAATGCCCTTTGCTTTCATAGCATTGATACGTCTTTCCATAGTAGAAGGGCGTGCAATTCCATCATTTTCACCAACAATAGCGAAGGTAGGCGGATCATTCTGCGAATAATCGGTATGACCTGTATATGCCATTACTATCGTTACAGGCTTTGGGATGTTGTCTCCTCCGTAATTATAGACTCCATATGTTCCAATATTTGCAGCCATTCTTGCGCCTGCTGAACTTCCCCAAAGAGAATAGCTGGCTGTTCCAACAGAAAGTGAATCGGCATTTTTAAAGATATAGGATATTGCAGTCGCCAAATCCTCCGTTGCTTTCTGCCCGCTTCCTGTTCTATATTTTAAAACAAATGCGTTATACCCCTTTTTATTGATTTCAAGAGCATATGGAAATCCTTCATGCAAAGAAGCTACGTAAGCAAATCCGCCGCCCGGGCAAATAATTGCGAATGGAGCTCTCGGATTGCCACGGTAAAAGAATAGTCCTGTATTGTTTTTTGTTGGATCCTCTTGCTTTTCTTTTTCTGTGTATATACTGTAAAACACTGTTTTCTCTGCATTAATATCATCTATCATGCGATTCAGCGCCTTGATTGCAATATCAACATCAATATGGCTGTGATATGGCATAAGAGAGCTTATTTGCCCCATTGTCATATCGCCATCATAAACTCTATCATCCCATGGAAAAATATATTGGCCAAATCCCGCAAAAGCAGGATGATTAATAATATTAATTACAGAATCATTTGTCGTTATTTTTTTATAATTACTGCTCATGCTACTCACCTTTTTATCTTCACTAAGTTATTTTTCTGCACGTAATTTGTTGATTTATTTTTGACATTTGCAGTTTCAGAAGTATTTTGTTTAAAACTGCTTGTTTCGTTTTTCTGTGAAGAGCTGCTGACCCATGCAGTAAAAAAGAACGCTGTGAGAACAATAAATGTAAATACTAAAAACTTTAACTTCATATCTTATCTACTTTCCTCCATAAGATACAGTTAATACTTTATCTCTTTAGTGAACAAATACTTTTTACGACTTCTGGATCCCGATGTGAAAAGAAAGCACTTTCTTTTTTATCCAGCGCTGCAATTTTATCCATATCTTCTGAAGAAAGTTCAAAATCAAATATGCTGAAATTTTCAACAATTCTTTCTTTGTGTACTGATTTTGGGATTGCAACAATTCCCCTTTGCACAAGCCAGCGCAGTATAATTTGAGCAACCGATCTACCGTGCTTTTGGGCCAACGACATCAGCACTTCATTTTGAAAAATGTTGTTTCTGCCCTCGGCAAAAGGAGCCCAGGCTTCTGGCTGGACATTGTATTTCTTCATAAACTCAATGCTTTCTGTTTGCTGATAGAAGGGATGTATTTCAATTTGATTCACGGCAGGGACTACCTCGTGGTGAATTATTAAATCCATCAAACGATCCGGTTGGAAGTTACTGACGCCTATTGCCCTAATCAATCCTTCACGATAGAGCTCCTCCATAGCCCTCCAGGAACAATGCACATCGCCAAACGGCTGATGAATCAAATATAGATCAATATAATCCAACTGCAATTTTTTCAACGACCTTTCAAATGCTTTTTTAGTGTTTTCATAACCGGTGTCCTGAACCCAAAGTTTCGTAGTAATAAAAAGTTCTTCTCTTAGAACACCGCTCCTTTTTATTGCTTTTCCGACAGCTTCTTCATTGCTGTATGAGGCAGCAGTATCTATCAGACGGTACCCTGTTTCAATTGCGTCATAAACACAGCGTTCACACAGTTCGGCATCATTTATTTGATAAACGCCGAACCCTAAAATGGGCATTTCCACACCATTATTTAAAACTACCTTTTGCATATAAACTTTCCTCCATTCATTAAAATTGTCTGTATTGAACTCAACATGATTTGATTGTACAGCTTAAAGTTAACTCTAAGTCAATAGCCTTTGTATATAAAAAATCTAAGCGAGTTCTGGAAGAGTTAAAATGGTTTATACAATTGGTGAAATGATAAAACAAGTTGATGTCGCGGCTTCAACATTAAGGTATTATGACAAAGAGGAATTGCTTAGATTTATAAAACGTTCCAACGGTGGGTGCCTGTCAAGTTTTTAACTGAAAAAATATTTGAGTGATTCTCATCGAACTCATCCTTTATACTATCAACAGGACAGCTTCTGTATTTTATTCTTTTGCTGCCTCCATATTGTTGATTACCTCTGGAATCAAAGCGTATCCCTTAACCCAACTTGCGCCTTTTTCCCAGAAAAACCTCCTATTTTCAGGTATACTTGAGGTATAGATCCTTGATTTATCAGCCTTTCTTCTTAGTAAGTTATCTAAAAACCCTTTGTAGTTCCAGAATTATTATGAGAGTTATAGAGTAGGTGGTAAACCCCGTCACCGGACTATCCTTAACCTGGGTTCTTTAGAGGAATTACCTAACCCAAAGGACCATAAGCTATTAGCCGATAGAATTGAGCAGATTCTCCGAGGAGAACAACCTTTATTTCCCCCCGAGAATGAAACAGTAGAACTACTAGCTCACTACTATGCTCATCAGATCATCGACCAGAAACTGGTAGATGTCTCTTCCAGTAAACCTGGAAAAAAGAGAGAAGATTTAGTAGAAACCTCTGATTATCAGCTGGTGGATGTCAACTCTCTATCTCATGAGAGAGTGCGGGAGATAGGAGCAGAGTGGCTCTGTCACCAAGCTGTGGAGCAGTTAGGTTTAGAG
>NZ_JAAYFP010000178.1:0-14049 GCF_012728195.1 Candidatus Sordicultor fermentans | reverse complement strand
ATTTATTTCCAGAGCCTAAAGACTTTTGGTCCGCCTGATTTTACTGCTAACGGGGGATGTAAATTTCTGGGTGGTGTGCCTCAATATCTGCTTTTTGATTTCAGTATTCTCATAAAACCATTAGAAAGCTGCTGAAAAAATGCGTATCTATCTTTAGACCTTTACTTTTTTATATAACTTATATTACGTTTTACATCAATACTTTGCAACCTGGATTTTACCATTTAACCTGACCTTAATCTAGTATTGTCTTTGCGAAAATAGTAGCCTCACAAAACCTGTTGTAATTTCTCTCCGAATGGAAAGAAAAGTTGATGCAAAGTGCTCGCAAAGACATCCCGGGGTGTAATTATCCGAAACAATGTCTTAATTGTGAAAGATGAGTAGAGCACGGAGGAAAGAGTATACTGTGGATTTTGCGGTTTGCTATAATATGGCTTCCTGTCGAAATTATAAAAAAAGCTTGCTACCTTATCTTGGCAATATCTTTCGCTCCATGGTCTCGATATATTCAAAAAGGTCGAATACCGGCTGCATCTGATCTTCTTCTTTCTGGAGAAATGTTTTAAGCTCTTCCCACCGCTCTCTACCTTTTTCTTTATCTCCTTTTTGCTTTTCTATCAATATTTTAGCCAGTTGAGAGCAAAGCTCGGCATGGTATTCTAAATATTGCCATGATTGAGCTCTGGTCATGCAGTCTCCCCGGGCATTTTTTTCGATAACCGGATGGAATTCTTTGATGAGCTTTTCAATCTTTTCTCCATATTCGTATATCTCTTTTTCTTCAAGATTTTCTTCTTGAAACAGGGGGGTGAAAAGCCGGGAGAGGTTTTTGAGATATTCATAGCATTTTTTACCCTCATAACCAAAAGCGCTCAAGAAATAGTCTTCTGCCACCTCCTCAAAGATGAGCCTGTCATTCCACAATAACTTTCCCATAAGGTAGAAGGGGAGTCCAGTGGGGAAAAAGGCTCTCTGCACCTGACAGGTAACCAGGCCATTTAAGCCCAGGCTCTTCAAACTTTTTATATCCTCACTGATTAGCCGGGCGATTTTATAATACCCCGGGTCAGTATAATGCTCCCACATAAGGTAATACTCGAAAGTAAAGCTATCTCCAGAAAAAATATTCTGCCACTCTCTTAGAAAAGCGAGATTTCCCTCTACAGTTGTGGGAAACTGTAAATGATTCCGATTATAGGGTGGAAGAGGCAGAGCAGGCATAGTGGCAGGGTAGGGATGTTGATAAGTCCTGGTGATGGGAGCAAACATCATCACGAAGCGCTCCTCGTTTTTTAAGCGAGTCTCTCTGGGAGGCCATAAAAGGTCGAAATACACGAGGAACACTATTTTATTATTTAATTTCTCTCTGGTGAGGGCTTCGTCCAGCTCATTGAGAATCTGGAGATAAAAATCAGAAGGAAGAGCCCTCTGGCAGTCGTCGCATTCACAATTATTGTTAGACTCATCAGCCAGCCACAAATGGAGGAAATCAACCTCCGGGTGTTCCTGGAGGTAGGCGACAACTTCATTTACTATTAATTTTCTCACTTCTGGCTGGGAATAGCAAAGGTTGGTGTTGAGAGGAATTCCTTCCCAGAGAGCGCGTTTTCCATTTACTTCTGCTAAGTAGCCCACATATTGAGGAGGGACATGATAATCGCCGGGCTCCCAGCTCAAGCCCGGGATACCCAGTGGCTCACAGGTCCAGCCATGCCCTACGGCGTGATAGAGTAACCCTCGTTTTTTTATTTCCTCCTCCAGTTCCCGGGTGTATTCCCGGGCTTTCTCTACTGAGAAAGGTTCAGGCTGTTTGAAGGGGTTATGTCGATGAGTATACCACCGTTCGAAAAAAGTATAAGCTTCCCGGAACTGGATAAAGTAAGCATTGAATCCCACTTTGGGAGCCCAGTCAATTATCTGGCGGACGTTTTCTAAACTTACTGCTCCCTCGATACAGATTCCCCGGTGGCGGTGAGAGGCCCTTTCCTTTATCTGAACTGTAAAATCGGGGCTTTCCCGGGAGGGGAGTATTTCTCCATCGAGTCCAGGTCGGACCCATCGACAACCAATCTCGGTTAAAAACCGATATACTCCCAGTAGTACGCTACGGGGATTCACTCCGGAGATTGTACCGCTACCACCTTCTATCTCGATGGCAATGGCATCATCTAACTCCGGGTTCTGGACTTCGAGACCCAGGTCGGAATGGAATTTTTCGCTTGTTCCCACCCAGATGACATCCTTTACTGTCTGATTAAAATTCTCTTTTTTTTCCAGAACTACTGATGTATCTTTACCCAGGATGCGCTGAAGATATTTTTTAAGTTCATCTGCAGCGAACTCTACCGCTTTTTCGCTACCTAACTGGTAAATTCTAAAAGAGGGTAGAGAGGTTCTTGTAATATCTGCTTCTTTGTGGTTCATCTTTTTTCCTCCTTTTTAAACAGTAATGAATGGGGGTGACCCGGAAATTTTTAGCCTTTGGTTGCTCCGGCTGCTACACCTTGAGTAATACGATTACGGAGAACAAGGTAAAAGCTAACGGTGGGTACTGTTCCAATAACCAGAGCAGCAAATTGTTTACCATAGTCAGAAGCTAACGCTCCTGAAAATTTCATAATTCCTACCGGCAACGATAAGAGGTCACTGCGGGAGACAAGAATATTTATGAGCATGAATTCGTTCCAGATTCCCAGAGCATTCATTATGGCCACTGTGGCAATCACTGGTTTGGCCATGGGTATGATGATATAGAGAAATATCTTGAAATAGCTTGCTCCATCAATTCTGGCTGCCTCTACTACCGAATCAGGTAGGCTTTTTATAAACTCAGTACAAAGATAGATACCAATGGGAAGGCCTAACCCGATGTAGGGGATCAGGACGCCAATACGCGTATCAGTTAAGCCAAGAGTGAAAGACATCAGGTACAAGGGAATCATAAGTGATTCGATAGTGAACAGAATTCCTATCAGAAAGCCTCCATACAGGAAGGAGGTAGCCTTTGATTTGATTTTAGCAAAGGCGAAGGCAGCCGCCAGTGAAAAAAAGATTATGCCGATAGTCGATATGCCGGTATACAGGATACTGTTGAGAAACAGAGTAGAAAAATTGGCTAAACGCCAGGCCAGGGGATAGTTTTTAAAAAACCATCTGTTGGGTAGCCCCAGGGGGTTTATGAGAAACTCCTGAGTGGTTTTAAAAGAATTTATAACCATCCATATAAGGGGGTATAAGGTTAATATGGTAAAACCAAAAAGTATTAAATACATGATTGTCTGGGGTAAAATACCAATCTCTTCTGGTCTTTTCTTTACTTGAGGTGTTGCTGTATTGTTCATTATTCCCTGCCTCCATACCGATTTTCTACTGCCTTGGTAAAAATAATCAATATGATGCTCAACATGACGATGAACATGGAAATCGCACTGGCCATAGGATAGTTTGGCGCACCTCGGAACGCGGTGTCATACATGTAGAGAGCTAATACTGATGTTCTCCGAGCAGGGTTGCCTCCAGTCATGGCGAAAATAAGGTTGAAGCTTTTCAGAGAGCCAGAAATGGCAAGAATAACGGTAGTTACAATCACCCCTGAGAGAGCGGGAAGTATGACGTACCAGAGAGTCTGGAATTCGGTAGCTCCGTCAATTTTGGCTGCTTCCAGAATGGAGGGTTCAAATTTTTGTAAGTTAGCTAAAAAAATAATCAGGTAAGTTCCAGTATACATCCACAATATTACAAAAAGGACCGGTATGATAGCCCGCTTGGGATCGAGAAGGAAAGTGCTTCGCCATCCGGGCTTGAAATGCTGCACTATTTTGGTAAGCGGACCATAAGGGGAGAAAAATGTCTGCCACAAAATGCCAACTACGATGGGTGAAATCACAGCTGGCAGGTAAATCATAGTTTGGAAGAAGTCTCCGAAACGGACCAGCTTTCTAAAAATTGCATAAGCAAAAATAAAACCCAGGGGTATTTGTCCGAAAACCGAAACTAGTATTATATAGGCGTTGTTCTTGAGGGAAATCCAGAAATAGGGATCTTTGAACATACGGATATAGTTGTTGAGGCCTACGAATTTAAAATCAAAAGCAAATATTGGTCCACCACTGTAGTTGGTCAGACTTAAGATAATGGAAAAGAAAAGCGGGAAAGCCGTAACTGCCCAGTATATAACTACGGCGGGCAAAACTAATAGCCAGTATGCCCGGCGTTCTTCACTCTTTGTGCTATGACGTGATGGTTTCACCACCTTCACCTCCGTAGAGTGTCTGTTCAGCTATTCCACCTGAAAATGAAAGGTCAGTGTTTCAAGATTGATGGAAAAGAAGCGACCCTGCATGGTTGTCTCTTCTTATGGTGCAGGATCGCTTCAGGGTGTGTTTGCTTACCTCTTTACTTTTGTGTTATTCCTCTAACCCTGCTATCCACTCTTCATAACCTTTCTGAACTTTGGCAGCTACATCTTCCGGGGTGGACATTCCCAGTGCGATTTCCTGGAGTCCGACATTAATTGGCATATATGCCTCAGGTGGTAGAACATCATCGAGCACATAAGTTCCCACATATTTTTCATAGAAGCGAAGTCGCTGCTCGACGAGAGGTTCTAAGCCCTCGGCGGTTATTCCCTTTCTGGAGGGAATAGCAGCACCAGTTTCCAGACGAATCTTTTGCACTTCAGGAGATACGAGCCAGGAGATAAGCCTCCAAGCTGCTTCTTCCTTAGGAGAGTTATCTGGTATAGCAGCGCTCATGCCGAATCCGGTGGCTAATACCATAGAAGTACTATTGGGAGTTACCTCATCAGGAATGGCGGGAAAAATGGTGAGGAGGATGTTATCTTGTTTTTCAGGTGGAATAAGTGCTTCACCTGTCGCAGGGTCAGTGAGAAATGCTCCCACTCTCCAGTCACCATCGATTGTGAATGGTGCTTCGCCAGCTGCAAACAGTGCAGGTGATGTTCCATAGGGAGTCATAACAATGTCTGGGGTGAGCACACCATCATCAAAAAGTTGCTGGTAGAATTTAAGGGTAGATACAAATGGTTCATCAGTGAATTTGGCCTCTCCAGCGAGAATCTTATCTATAAACGCATCACCCGCTAAGCGCCCGACAATCATGCTGAAAAGAACAGACTGTATTACCCAGTCGTCCTGGGCGCCCATAATAACTACATCCTTACCTGCCTCCTGTAACTTGGGAACCATGGTTTTTAGTTCATCATAGGTTTCAGGCATATTAAGGCCTAAATCATTCAACATTTCCTGGTTTGTATAAAGCATATGAGTGGCGGTTATTCCTATCGGAATCATAGCTAAATACTTACCACGCTGGTTATTAGGGTCTACTGCAGCGGGGACAAACTCATCGGCCATATCACCTAAGAAGGGAGCGAGGTCTTTTACCAGTTTTTTATCATGCAGTGTTGCAGAACGCGCACCAGGCCACATATAAATGACATCGGGAAGGTTACCTGCTGCAGCATAGGCTTCCAGTTTTTGATGGAAAGGTTCTCCGAATAGGTCTTCGCGCTCAATCTTGATATCAGGGTTATTTTTCTCAAAAGCTTCCCAGATTTCTTTAATTTCTCTTTCTGTGCCGGGTGAGGTAAGGTCTAGATAGTTGAGAACCTTCAGGGTAATCTGTTCCTGAGCTGATAGCCCGCTCACAACCGCAACCACCAGAAAAGCAGCCAGTAAAATCGAAATCACTCGAGATTTCTTGAACATATGTACACCTCCTTTTAAACTCTAAAATCAGGCACCTTTGTCTTCTAACGAAACTAACACGATTTGCCTAACTCCACTATCCTTTTAGATGCTTTCCTGATTTCTAACATCACCTCCGTTGTTTTTTTAGATAATCAGCAAAGGCTGATAAATCCACTATCTCTATCCGGGCAACTCGATTATATGGGAGAGGCTAACCAGCGGTGAATGACAAGACCCACCGCGCCTAGGAGGTCGCTCGACTCCCCCAGCTGGGATCCGGTTACCGGAACTATCCTACCGATACCAGACCTTTCCCATCTATCCATAGTTTTTTCTCTGATGAGGTTTAAAAAGTCATCGCCCAGCGCTCCCCATGCACCTCCAATGACTACTAAATCCAGGTCAAGCAGGCCAGCAGCGAATAAAACGGCAATAGATAGTGCTTCTGCGGCCTCATCCACTATTTTATTTGCTACTGAGTCACCTTCCTGAACTTTTTCCTTCAGATGAAAAATGCTTTCTAAATGTTTACCTGTTTTCTCTTCATATCTTCTCGTAATATCAGGAGCATACAGATACGTTTCTAAACACCCGTGTAAGCCGCACCGACATTTTCTACCATCTGGTATAAAGCACAGATGGCCAATTTCTCCTGCTATTCCTCGGGGACCGGTCAACAAATTGCGTTCAGAAATTATGCCCGACCCCACACCGGTATCAGTTTTAATGTATAAAAAATTTCTTACTTCAGTAGCTCCACCAAACCACAATTCTGCCAGTGCTGCTGCGTTAGCATCGTTTTCTACTAATACCGGTAGTTCCAGCTCCTTTTCCAGAATTTCTCCAATTTTCACTTCCCGCCAGCCTAAGTTAACTGAACGCACCAGAGTCTTTTGTTCGCTATCTACGATACCCGAGATTGCCAGTCCCAGCCCCAGGATATATTCCTGGTTGATGCTAGCCTCCTGGACCAACAGATTAAGTTCATGCACCAGCTCCTTAATCAGGGATTCAGGCTCTAAAGAGTAGGGCTGGAAATATCTCTTAGAGAGCATTTTCCCCTTGAGGTCAGCGATGGCCAAACCCACCTGGTCCCGGGATATACATGCACCGGCTATATAAATCTTTTCATAGTTAAGCTGAAGGATCGTCGGCTTACGTCCCGCACTGGATTTACCTGTTCCTTTTTCGATAATTATTTGTTGGTCTACCAATTCTGATATTATTCTGCTTACCGTGGCAGGACTCATGTGAGTAACTTTGGCCAACTTAGTTCGTGAGCAACCCCCCTCACGGTAGAGGGTTCTTAAGAGGGAATTAACATTGAATAAACGAACCACACGGGTGCTGTTTAAAGATTTTTGGCTTCTCGACATTTAGTAACACCCTAATTTTTTCATTGTGAAATAATCTTACTATGAGTATAGTTCAAAACAACGGAAAAAGTCAATACCTAATTCCTTTCATTGTGAAAAAATATGAGGAATTAAATTACTCCAGATTCGGTGATACCCTGTTTATCAAATTAGGCTACTGGTTTTGTATCTTTGAGGTGTAAAATACAGTCAACATGCCTAATCGTCGAAAGGAGAATCAATGATCTGGGGTAAAACGGCAAATTTCCATCATAGTTTTCTATTCCACTAAGGGTAGCAATTACGACAGGTTTTGCAGGATACTATAACCGGGAAGGGAAGCTAAATAATAACATCAGAATTTACCCTGTGTTCAGCTGATAAAAGCTCTCGGGAGTATTAGATTTTTGTAATAGCCGGTGGAGGTAAATGAGAATTATTATAGAGGAAATAGCAAGTCAGGCTAAAAACATTTCCCTTCGGCGATTTTTTCTCCTTCTCTCTGGGCTTCCTGTATTACCTGAAGAAGGGGTATTTTTTCCTGGGCGGCTATTTTTTTGCAATCTTCGTATTCCGGAGTAATTTTAACCATTTCTCCCCAGTAAGACAGTTTACCTCTCACTTTACCCCAGGGAGTGAGTATTTCTATCTCCTCTCGAGGGAGGAAGTATTTATCTACCTGGTATTCTCTCACTCCCAGAGTGGTAGTTTCCTTTAAAATTATTTCTTCTATTTTACTTTTCAGGAAGGGAGGGGCAATTACCGAGAGCTGAAAAGCCGGTCTTTGTTTCTTCATAAAAATGGGAGTAATGAAAACATCCAGAGCTCCTGCTTGAAAAAGCTTTTCGGTGAGGTATTCTACAACCTGAGGAGACATATCGTCGATATTGGTTTCTATCATCAGGTTTTTTTCTTCTTTGAGGCGACTCTCTCTTTTCCCCATTATAGCTCGCAAAACGTTGGGGTGAGGATAGTCTTTTTCTCCTGCTCCATAGCCTACTTTTTCTATCTGGCAAGGGGGTAAATCACCAAAAGATTCACTCAGGGAAGATACAAGAGCTGCTCCAGTGGGAGTGGTTAGCTCTCCCTCTATTTCTCCTGAATAAACAGGTATTCCTCGCAAAAGCTCTAAAGTAGCAGGAGCGGGTATAGGAAGTCGACCGTGAGCAGTTTCGACCCAGCCGTGACCTGTGGGAATGGGGGAAGAGCGAATTTCCTCTATTCCTAACATATGGAGCGCCATTAACACTCCTATTACATCTACCAAAGTATCTGCTCCTCCTACTTCATGAAGGTAAATTTCCTGGGGGTCGGCTCCATGAATTTTGGCTTCTACTTCAGCAATTTTCCAGACGATTTCCTGAGCTTTTTCTTTTATAGAAGGGGGAAAAGGGCTTTCCTGGATGATGCGAATTAGCTCTCTTGCCGGGCGATGATGGTAGTGTTCTTCTTCTCTTATTTTAACTTGAGTGGCGGAGATGTTCTGTTTCTGGACTTTTTCTATTTCTATTTCAAAAGGGATTGATATCTTTTTAATTTCGGAAATAAAAAGAGAAGGGGAAATTCCCAGATCTAAAAGAGAGCTCAAAAACATATCTCCACTCACTCCTGAAAAGCAATCCAGATAAAGAAAATTACCCAATTATCTCACCCCTTCAGCTAATTGATTTATCATATGGGCTAAAAAGCCAGCTCCAAACCCATTGTCTATGTTTACCACCGCTACCCCCGGAGAGCAGCTATTGAGCATGGTAAGAAGAGGAGTAATTCCTCTTAAATTGGCTCCATATCCAGTGCTGGTAGGGACAGCAATAATAGGCCTATTTACCAACCCGGCAAGAAGCCCGGGCAGGGCTCCTTCCATACCTGCCACAGCGATGATGACGTTGGCTTCCCACAGTTTGGGAAGATAGGGTAACAGGCGATGCAGGCCGGCAATGCCTACATCAAAGATTCTTTCTACTTTGCTTCCCGCAATCTCAGCAGTAAGAGCAGCTTCTTCGGCTATGGGTAGATCAGAAGTCCCAGCACTCACTAAAGCGATTTTTCCCTTTTTCTCTCGAGGCTCTCGCTCCAAAAATATGGCCCGGGCTTCGGGATGATAACGAGCATCAGGCAGGGACGATTTAACCAGCTCATAAATCTCTTCATTAGCTCTGGTAGCTAAAATATTGGGATATTCCGTAGCTAATTTTTGCATTATGGTTAGGATTTCTTCTTTAGTTTTTCCCGGACAGAAAATTACCTCGGGAAATCCCTTGCGAATACCTCGATGATAATCAATTTTAGCAAACCCTAAGTCTTCAAAGGGGTAATTTCGCAGTTTTTGCTTGGCTTCCTCAGGAGTTATTTTCCTTTCCCAGAGGTCTTTTAGTGTTTCTTCCCATTTTTCAGGAATGGTATTTTCTCCTTTTCTTTTTATAAGTCAGTAACAGAATCCCGAGATGCAGGAAGAGCTGTTTTTTCTATGATTGTTTTATTATTATTCGTTTTGGGGAGGCCAGCCAGAGTCTTTTTGGTATTGAGGTTCCCTTCTCCTTTTCCTATTACCATATTTGAGAGTTGACTAAAAACAGGGAAGGCATTTCCCGGACTCCCCACAAAGCTTTCAAATAATTACCAGAACAGACTTCTAACTCTCGGGGTAATGTATACTTTAAAGTTTTGACCTCCCGCCAGTTGCAATCGCCAGTTGCAATCAGTACATATAATTAAAAGAGCTATTTCTATGGCTCTTTTGCTTTCTTTTAACTTTTGATAAAGAGCAAACTCCTTACAGTCGGGGACAAAAAATGCAAAAAAGCAATATTGGAAGGGCAGAGTTCTATCTCTTCTCCCCGATTAAACATAACTCCCTACAATTATAATGGTAATCTGTTTTTTAGTAAACCGGGAAGGGAGAAAAACTGGGATGAGTTTCTCGACCCCAGGAAGAAGTGAGACGTTTTGTTGTTCCCTTCATCATATCTAATAGAAATATATCCCAGTTATTACCCTCCTTCTGGGAAGAAAAAGCCACCCAATTGTTGTCAGGAGAGGGAAAGGGATTTTCTTTGGGGGAATTATCGTAGGTGAGACGGGTTAAGTTCTGGTTTACTAAATCTAATAAATATATGTCTGAATTTCCCCCTTCTTCTCCCACAAAAATGATTCTCTTGCCTCCTGAAGCAAAAACAGGTTGTTTTACGTTTAAAGGAAAATCAAAATCTTTTTCCTCCTGAGTTAGAAGGTCATGCAATTTTAATGACCACTGCCCATTAATTAGCTCACAATAAGCCAGGTATCGATCGTCAGGGGAAAAAGCTGGCCACTGGAGGAGATTATCTTTTTCTATCAGCGGCTCCTGGGAAGAGCCATCTATATTCATCTGGAAAATACTCTGTTTATTTTTTCGTTCGGAGACAAAGGCTATTTTATGGCCTCGAGAAGAAAGAGCCGGAGAGTAATCCTTAAAATCAGTCACGCTCAATGTTTCCACTTTTCCATTTTCTAAGTTGAGCCGATAAATCCCTTTCCCCCAGCCCCTGTCTAAAACAAATATCAGGTAGCGAGTATCAGGAGACAAGAGGGGACTTTCTATATAGGCTTCTTCGGTGGTATAGACAGGAATTTGCCTTCTTCCTTCTATGTCGGAGAAAATAATAGAACTTTTCCCGTATTCTTCCCTCACAAAGATGATTTTGATTTCTCGATGAAAGGTAAACTCCCTGGCCAGTTTCTCTTTTAGCTCTTCTAACATATAATCCTCGTCTTCTTTTTTTCTCACTAAAGCCAGGATTTTGGAGGAGGTCTTTAAATCTATAACCTCAAAAAATAGCAGATCGTCTCTTTCGTAACCCCGGAATAAAAAGTCACATTTCTCTTGAAGCTCAGAGAAATCAAGACCTTCTGCCCCCTGCAAAGCAGGAGATATTTCTATCCATTCCCATCTTTCACCTCTTTCTAAGAATGAGCGAAGAGGTGTGAAGACCTGAGAAGAAGTAGAATCAATAAACAGAGCCCTTTCTTTCCCTTCCGATACCGAAATAAAGAGGACCATCAATACAATTATTACTATTATTTTTACTTTTTTCATTTCATTGCCCCTTTTTTCTAATTCTCTTATTTGATAGTATAATAGAAAACTGGTGAAAAGAAAGTGGCTAATTTTTCTATTATTACCGTTTCTCGAGAAGTGGAAAGCTATGGAGATGAAATTGCCGAGAAGCTTTCTCAGAAACTGAAAATGGAATTGCTGGGTAAAGAAAAATTTGTTTCTCTCTTGAGAGATATTTCTTCTCAATTTCCCACTGATCCTCCAGAGGATGAGAAAGAACGAGATCGCTGGATTATAGAAGTGGGCTCTTTCCTTTCCCGGAGGGCGGCGAAGAAACCCTTTATTCTGGTGGGAAGAGGGGGGCAGAAGATTCTGGAGAATTGTCCTTTTGCTTTTCATATTCTAGTGGTAGCCTCCCAGGTTACCCGTTTGCGCCGGACGATGGAGAAATACCAGCAAGATGAGGTAACCGCCAGTCGAATTCTCGCTGAACAAGACCAGCAAAGAGAAAGATTTTTAAGGCAAACCTTCGGGATAGACTGGAGAGATCCGGTTTATTATCATTTAGTGGTTAACACTGATTTCTATGGTGTAAATGAGGCTACCGATTTAATTCTGGAAGCTCAGGATAAAGTGGTGACCCCTCCTCAGCCTAAAAAGGTGGAGGAACAACCTCTTTTTCCCCGGGAGGATTTAGGACAGAGAATAACTTTTTCTCACCCTTCAGAGGAAGAGTTTGCCCGGGTGTTAGATTTTTACGGTGTTCGCTGGCTTTATGAGCCACGCACCTTTCCCCTGGAGTGGGATGAGGAGGGTAACCTCAGTGAAGCTTTTGCTCCTGACTTTTATCTTCCCGACTTTGACCTTTTTATTGAGCTAACCACCCAAAAGCAAAAATTAACTCGGAAGAAAAATCGTAAGGTGAGAAGACTGAGGGAGCTTTATCCCCAGGTAAAAATCCGGGTAGTCTACGCTCGGGATTATGAGTATATTTTAAATCATTTAAAAGGAGAAAGTAATGAATGAGAGGCGTTTAGGGAATCTGCTTTTCGGAAGAGAAGAAATTGAGGAGAGGGTTGAAGAAGTAGCAAAAAATATTTCCCTGGAATATGAGAATAAACGACCGGTACTCGTGGCAATTCTGAAAGGAGCGGTTTATTTCGCAGTAGATTTAACTCGAAACTTAGAAATACCTTTTGACCTGGATTTTTTGGCTCTTTCGGGATTTAAACCAGGTTTGTTGCGAGTGGAAATAGAAAAAGACACGGATATAGACCTCAAAGAAAGAGAGGTTTTGATTGTAGAAGATATCGTGGACACTGGTTTGACTCTCAATTTCTTGACCCGAGAACTGGAAAAGAGGTTTCCTAAAGGCGTTAAGGTTTGTACTTTCCTGAATTGTCCAGCAAGAAGGATTGTAGAAGTTCCTGTACATTACTGTTGTTTTGAAATACCTGATGTCTATGTGGTAGGCTACGGTCTGGATTTTCAGGGGGATTTCCGTAACTTACTTGAAGTTTATACTTTGTATGACCCCAGCGGTAGAAGCACCCAGATTTTGAAACAGATGGGAAAGGGAGGTAAGAAATGAGCTATTTTCGAGAGGCAATCAATTTTATGGAAGAATATATTCCTGGTGAGCAACCGGAAAAAGAAGGGTACATAAAACTCAATACCAACGAAAATCCCTATCCTCCTTCACCTCTCGTAGAGAAAAAAATTAAAGAAGCTCTCGGCCTGGGCAAGATTTCTCTCTATCCTCATCCTTTAGGAGGAGAACTGAGAGAAAGAGCTCAGGAAGTTTATGGACTTCCTCTTGACTGGATAGTAGTAGGAAATGGCTCGGACGAGCTTCTGAACCTCCTTTTTCGTCTTTTTTTAGATAAAGGAGATCGGGTGGCCTATCCTTTCCCCACTTATACCCTTTATCGGACATTAGCTTTTCTTCAAGAAGCAGAGAGAGAGGAGATTCCTTTTCCTCCAGATTTTTCTCTTCCGGAGAGTTTTTTGACCTCTCCAGCTAAATTAAAAGTAGTTTGCAACCCTAACTCCCCCACTGGAACCTTCCTTCCTCTATCGCAAATAGAAAAATTACTTTCTCTTTCTTCTTGTCCTGTAATAGTAGATGAAGCATATGTTGATTTTGCCCCCTGTAGTGCTCTTCCTCTTCTTCAAAAGTTTCCCAATCTCATAATAGTAAGAACCTTTTCCAAATCTTTTTCCCTGGCTGGTCTTAGAGTGGGGCTTCTTTTTACTCATCCTGACATAGTGAGGGGGGTTTTAAAAATCAAAGATTCCTACAATGTGGGAATTTTGTCTCAAGCAGGAGGAGCAGCAGCTTTAGAAGACATGGAACACATGAGAAAAAATGTAGAAAAAATCAAATTTACCCGGGAATGGTTCTCCGCAGAGATGGAAAAACTGGGTTTTCTGGTTTATCCTTCCCAGGCTAATTTTATCATGGCCAGGAAAGAGGGAAGAGATTTAAAGTTTCTCTATGAAGAGTTAAAGAAAAGAAAGATACTGGTTCGTTATTTTCCCCAATGGCCGGATTCTCTGCGTATTACCATAGGAAAAGAAGAAGAAATGAAAACTCTCCTTGATGCGATACAAGAAATAATAGGGAGGGTAAATGTTTAAACTTTTTATCTGGGATTTAGATAACACTCTAATAGCCAGTTCTCCTCTTCTGTGGGGAGCTTTTTCCTGGGTGGCAGAAAAGTACGGAAACAAGAAAATGACTCCCTCCGAAATAGTCAGTCTTTATGGCCCACCTGAAGATGTGGTAATAGAGAGAATAGTAGGAAAAGAGAAGAAAGATGAAGCTCTTCGGGAATTTTACCGTTTTTAC
The DNA here is from genome assembly GCF_012728195.1 of Candidatus Sordicultor fermentans. Classification (NCBI taxonomy): domain Bacteria; kingdom Pseudomonadati; phylum Atribacterota; class Atribacteria; order Atribacterales; family Candidatus Caldatribacteriaceae; genus Candidatus Sordicultor; species Candidatus Sordicultor fermentans. The sequence continues at coordinate 93 of NZ_JAAYFP010000178.1, read as the reverse complement.
CAGGAAAAGCACGACGAGCTGGTTGGAGTTTTTCCTCTTTTGCTGGAGATAATAAACTACCTTCGAGGGCATGGGGTAAAACAAGCTCTTTTT
>NZ_JAAYFP010000177.1:0-4827 GCF_012728195.1 Candidatus Sordicultor fermentans | reverse complement strand
CCGGGCTTTCCTAAATCCATACCCTCTTTAATTTCGTTACCTTTCAAAATTTCCCAAGCTACTCTACAAGACACATATCCGGCATCGGCAGGAACCCAAAAGTGAATCGATCTTGCAGAGCCATTTTTAAGATAATCATAAGCCACCGATGGCAAACAAGTACCATATGCTGCACACTTACCTATGCGACCCATTTCCTCTATGGCTAAAGCCGCTCCCGGAACGGTGCTCATAGCGCTACCCATAATCCCCTTCAGATTAGGATAAGTTCTTAAAAGCTCCAAAGTTTTTTCATAAGCGATTTGCTGATTTTCCTGTTCTTCTAATCTGTCGGTTACTAATTTCATATTAGGATACTTCTCTTTTTGTTGAGCTATTTCAGCATCAACCCATTCATTATGCGTTGGTGAAGTAAGGTGGCCGACAAAACAAGCATATTCTCCTTCATAGTTCATATCTGCCGCCATAACATCCATCATATGCCTTCCATAGGCCTCATTATCAAAAGCTTCTACATCAAAGCTCACCTGCTTTTGGTTCGATGACTCATGGGTTAAAGTGATAATTCCAGCATCATTTGCTTTTTTAAATACTGGCTCCAATGCTACCGGGTCATTAGGCACCACTATTATAGCATCTACCTTTTTAGCAATAAGGTCTTCAATCAAAGCAACTTGAGATGCTGGATCAGCCGTAGCAGCAGCAATTTGATAAGCGTTTACACCGGTTTCCTTAGCAAATTCTTCGACTCCCAATCTCATATTATCAAACCAGGCTACTCCTTCAAGTTTTGCTACTAAAACAATTTCAAAATCAGTATCATCAGCGGCCCCTGCTACCATAAACATGGGAAATGCCCACAACATAAGGGTTGAAACCAACAACAATAATCTAAATTTCCTCATTGTTTCCTCCTAATAAACATTATTTTACACAATTCTTGGCCACACTATTTTCAAAGTTTTCCCTAAAACTATCTCTAACATAGTTTACAATTTTTCCACTAATTTACCGTTTTCGCTAACAAGCTCCTAGATTTTAGGTATCTAAGTATACCCCCCTTTCTCCCTGATAGGCTTTCGGTCTTTGAGAAAAAGCCCACAAGAAATTTTACAAAAACTCAAATTTTATTTTACAGCACTTATTCTTAAAGTCAACCCTTCTTATCCCAGTTCCGTGGTTGTTCTATGTGCTAACCACTTCCTAGAGCTCCCAAAATATATCATTCTCTCAATTAGACCAAGCAATCTCTACCACCTATGCTTTGTAACAACAGGATATAAAACTGAAACTATTCTTTCTCAATTTCTTGAGCAATAGTCTTGAGGTTCTGCAATCCCTTTATGGCCAGCTCTTCCCCAGTTTCAGCTAATTTCCTCCAGATGGCACACTGCCGGTTTAGCTCTTCAAAACTGGGGTCAAAGGATTCAATAACTAAAGGTCCATTGTATCCAATATCTTTTAGAGCCTGAAAAAATTCTCTCCAGGGTACCAGTCCCGTCCCCGGTATTCCTCGATTATTTTCACACACATGAACATATCCCAGATACTCTTTCCCACAAGTTTCTACTGCTCCCCTGAAGCTCGTCTCTTCCCGAATCATGTGGAAAGAATCCAGATGCACTTTCACATTCCCCGTTCCCACGTCGTTACAGTAGCGCACTGCATCTTCAGCAACATTTAAAAAATGGGTCTCAAACCGGTTAACTGGCTCTACAGCAATAATGAGGTCACTTCTCTCCCTGGCATATTCCGCTATTTCTCGCATGGCATCAATAGACCAATCCCATTCTTCTTCCGTTCTTGGTCTTCCTGGTAAATACCCCCAGGCAGCGTAGTTTACTCCCCCGGTTATTTTAGAGCCTAACTCCACGTTGATATCTATCAAAAGTTTCATATGTTTAATCCCTTGAGCCCTGATATCCGAGTCAGGAGAAATAAGGTTGGTTTCCTCACCCAGGGTGGTGGTAGTCACAACTTCTATCCCCACTTCCTCTACTTTCTTTTTCACTAAACTTGTGGGGAAGCTCTCTGGATGACTGATAGATATGTCCAAAACTTCAAACCCCAATTCTTTTGCTTTGGGAATAATCCACAGATCTTTTTCTGAAAAAGCTTCCGACCAGATAAAAGTATCTACTCCAAACTTAAACATTTAAACTGCCTCCCCCTGTCATTTTTTAAATAAGTTCACTTTTATTTTTAATTTTTTATCATCATTGTTATTTTATCATCTTTAGATGTTATTAAAAATAACCCCCAAGTAATTACGCTAATTACTAAAATAATCGTAATATACGGTCATCTTGAAAAGACATCAGACCAGATTTATAATACCACCACCAGTAATAGGAGGAGGGAAAAAGATGAATAAGGAAGTCTCTCAAAGAAAAGCCAGAGCCCTACGATTTATAGTCCTCATGGGATTGGTAAGTCTGTTCGGTGACATAGTTTACGAAGGAGCAAGAGGGGTTACCGGTCCTTATTTAGCTCTTTTAGGAGCGAGTGCATTTGCGGTAGGTTTAGTCGGGGGTCTGGGTGAATTCATCGGATATGCTCTCCGACTTCTTTCCGGTTTTATAGCTGACCGAACTAAGGCCTACTGGTTCTTCACCTTCATTGGTTATGGACTCATTTTCTCTATCCCTCTCCTTTCTTTTGCTAATAGCTGGTGGGTAGCAGCCCTATTTATAATTATGGAAAGAGCAGGCAAGGCTTTCCGCTCTCCAGCCCGAGATACCATTCTCTCCTACGCTACCAAAGAAGTGGGGCGAGGATTTGGCTTTGGCATCCATGAGGCGTTAGACCAGATTGGAGCTATTGTAGGCCCCCTAATTTTCTCTTTTATTATATTCTTTGGTGGCGATTATCGTGCAGGGTTTTCCATTCTCTGGATACCAGCCCTAATTGTTATAGTTATTCTGGTCATCGCCAGAAACCAGCTACCTCATCCTGAGAAACTGGAAACTTCTGAAGAACCAGAAGAGAAAGACAGTAAAATATTTTCCAGGGTATTTATTCTCTATTCTCTTTTTACTTTTCTCTCCGTAGCAGGATTTGCTAACTTCCCGCTCATTTCTTACCACCTCAAAATAAAGTCAATCATGAGTGATGTCCAGATTCCCACTTTTTATGCCCTGGCTATGGGAGTCGACGCTATAGTAGCTATTTTAATAGGAAAAGCCTATGACCGAGTGGGACTAAAAACTCTGATGGTTATCCCTTTACTTTCTCTCTTTATCCCCTTTTTGGCTTTTTCCAATAGTATTGCTTCCGTAATCATCGGAGTGATTTTGTGGGGAGGAGTTTTAGGTGTTCATGAAACCATAATGCGAGCAGCGATAGCTGACCTGACTCCTATAAGCCGTAGAGGTTCAGCTTATGGAATTTTCAATACCATCTACGGATTATCATGGCTCCTCGGAGGAGCTTTGATGGGAATACTTTACGAAATCTCTCTCTCTTATTTAATTATTCTGGCTGCGCTATTCGAGTTAGCCTCTATTCCTGTTTTGCTGGTTTTAGAAAGAGAACAAAAAACCAAATAAATTAAAATTCGTTATTTCAAACTCTTTCACATTTGTTATAATGACCTTATAAATACAAAGGATATTGGAGGAAATCCATGCGAGCACTTTTTGGAAAAGCACCTTTCAAGCTTGAATGGCGGGATTTACCCGTACCTGACTTGCAACCCGGTAAAATACTAGTGCGAGTGGAAGCAGGAGGTATATGTGGTACCGACATACATTTTCTCCGGTACAATGAAGAATGGACTCCACTGGGTCATGAGGCAGTGGGAATTGTTGAAAAAGCAAGCGATGGAGTAGAAGGAGTTCAAGTTGGCGACCGGGTAATCATTGAGAATCATGCTGCTTGTTGGAGATGTAAGCAGTGCAAAAATGGACGCCCTCAATACTGTGAGAATTTGACCACCTACATGTCAGACCAAGCCGGCTTCTCCGACTATTTGGTTGTCCGGTACGACATGGTGCATCATTACGACCCAAAACAGCTGGAGTTAACACACGCTTGTCTTGCTGAGCCCCTCACCGTAGCTTTAGATGTAACATTAAGAGCCGGTCTTGAGCTCAATGATGAGGTAGTTGTTTTTGGTCCAGGCCCCATCGGATTAATGGCTGTTAAAATTGCCAAACTGCAAGGTGCTCGTCGAGTCTTTCTCGTGGGTTCCAATCGCTCTACTCCCCGAGGAGCTTATCGTTTAGAAATAGGCCACAAAATGGGTGCTGATGTAATTCTAAGTTATGAAGAAAATAACGTGGTAGAAACAATATTGGCTGCTGTGCCTACAGGAGTTGATCGAGTGATTGTGACCGCACCTCCCCGGACAATCAAAGACGCTATTCAAATATCCCGCTTCGGGGGCATCATTGCCTTCAATGGTATCGAATTTGGAGCAGGAAGCCAAGTTACTTTTGACGCCAACGAATTCCACTTCAAAAAACTTCAACTACGGGCTTCCCATGCTATCCCCAACCACTATTTTCCTATGGCTATCGACCTTTTGGTCCAACGCGCTATCGACCCGACACTACTGCTAACCCATGTTTTTACCTTAGACGAAGCAGAAAAAGCCTTCCAAACTTTAACAAATCCGGAGGAGAAAGCCATCAAAGTGGTACTTAAACAATCTGCAAGGTAAATTAAAAAATGAAAACTGCTGAGACAGGAGCCACAGGTACTTTACTGGAAGAAGAGCTTGGCTTCCAGGTGTATAAATTTAAGAGTGGACCCTGGGGAGGAGATCAGCAAATTGGCGCTAAAATTGCTGATGGAGAAATAGACCTCTTAATTTTCTTCTGGGAT
>NZ_JAAYFP010000020.1:0-7743 GCF_012728195.1 Candidatus Sordicultor fermentans | reverse complement strand
TCCTTCCTCTTCCTCCTCTTCTTCTTTCTCCGCTCTCAAGTCCTGGTTAAACTCCCCAGAAAAAGACCAATTCTTGGCCGACTTGTTGCATAGTGGCTCTTCTTTAGCGGTGAACTTTATCGGGGAAAGCAAATATCCTCAGTTAGAGAAAATAGCTAAAGAATTGGAAATAAAAGAAGTAGAAGCTTTTCTTCTGGGGAAATCTCCTGAGAGCTGGGGAGCTTTGGTGTGGTTGGTAGATAAACCTGACTTTCTATCTTCTGAGGTATCTGGTTTTATTCAGACTTTCATCCATCAAGTGGCTACCTCCGGTGAGCGAGCTCGGCTTTTCTCACAATTAGAAAAATACATAAACATGATGCGCAGTTTGCACTCCATCGACCGAAATATTGCCTCCAGCTTAGATTTAAAAACGGTACTGGATTTTACTTTACAAGAAGCCCTGCGTCACTTAAAAATCGATGCTATGTGTGTTTATTTAATTGACCCTTCCACTCAAATTCTACACTATAAAGCGGGCCTGGGGTTTCTGTTTCCTGATGGGGCTGCTTATCAGTTCCGGTTAGGAGAGGGAACCCTGGGTGAGATGGTATTAGAGAAAAAGCCTTTATTTATTCCTCAAATCGGAGAAAAAGAGCTTTCTTTCCTTCCTCCTTTTATAGAAAAAGAAGGATTTCTATCTCTTTTTGCCATACCTTTAGTAGCTAAAGGTAAAATCCAGGGAACACTGATAGCTTTTCATCGACTCTCCTTTAATCCTCCTCCAGATTGGACAACATTTTTAATTACCATAGGAGGGCAATTAGCCATAGCTATCGATAACATTACTATGTTTGAAGAGCTCAATCGCTCTCACCTGGAGTTGACTTTAGCCTACGATACCACCATTGAAGGTTGGGCTCAGGCACTGGAACTCCGAGACCGGGAAACTGAAGGACACACCCGAAGAGTGGCTGATTTAACTGTAAAGTTAGCTCAAGCGCTGGGAGTCAAATCTGAAGATCTCATTCATATCCGCCGGGGAGCACTTCTCCATGATATTGGTAAAATGGGCATTCCAGATAGAATTCTATTGAAACCCGGTCCTTTAACTCCTGAGGAGTGGGAAATTATGAAAAAGCACCCCGTTTATGCCTGGGAACTTCTTTCTCCCATTAAATATCTTCGCCCGGCTCTCGATATCCCTTATTACCATCATGAGCGGTGGGACGGGACAGGATATCCTCGAGGACTAAAGGGAGAAGAAATCCCTCTATCAGCCCGGATATTTGCAGTAGTAGATGTGTGGGATGCTTTAACCTCTGATCGACCTTATCGCCCTGCCTGGTCTCAAGAAAAAGCTTTACAATATATAAAAGAACAATCTGGCCACCATTTCGACCCCCGGGTGGTAGAAAAGTTCTTAGAGCTTCTTGAAGAGCTGAAAGATGAGTAAGAAAGCCAACCCCGCTTGCTCGCTGGATTATAACATAAGGTAGAAGAGCACCAAGAGAAATGAGAACCCTTTACCCGGCAATACCTCTATCACCCCGTTGTTCGTCATTCCTGAGCGGTTCTACGAGGAATCTAAATAATGGGAGGGGATGCTCCTATGATTCTCCTCTGATATAACACCAAAAGAATAAAAAAGGGATAGTTTCGAGACTCCCTGATGAGCTACCATACAAGAGCGTCACAGTCGGGGTAACAAATACTCCTCCGGGAAGAACACATCAAAATCCATATCACTCTCTCTGCAATGCAATTTTCTGGCCTCTTTTAGCGCTTTGCAGTGCACCAAAAACCATTGCCACGCTCTTTATATTATCTGTACAATCAGTTTCAGCCTTTCTGTTTTCCAAAAGCGCACTAAACATCTCATCAAGACATCCCCAGTGACCTTCTCTGCCACTCCAGGAAAGCGTAGCTTCGACTCTCTCTGTCTTGCGTATGAATTCCTGACTATCGCTATCTGCCACAATTTCCCCATAGGGAGCAGCAATTCCATCCCAAATGGCCGTTCCCCTGCTACCTGTAATCCTCCAGCTGGATTCCCATGAGGTAGGAGCACCTTCTGCACACCACGACCCTCGATAAGAAAATACAGAACCATCTGAAAGCTCAAAAATACATGCTGCCGCAGCATTGCCTTTATACCACGAGCCAGGAGGGTTAAATTCGTGACAGTATACCGAAACAGGATCGGCTCCGGTTATGAAGCGTGCCTGGTCAAAGGTGTGAATAGCCATATCTAAAATCAGGGGGCTATCCATAACTTCTCTGAATCCTCCAAAATGGGGTCCAAGAAAAAAGTCGGCGCATACAAACCCGGGAGCGCCAATAGTGCCTTCTTTTATAAGGTCATGAAAAGCCCTGATGTTTTTCAAATATCGTCGGTTTTGCATAACAGCAAACATCTTTCCTGCTTCTTGAGCAATGGCCACCATTTCTTCAGCCTCTTCCGGAGAAGAGGCCATGGGTTTTTCACTCAGTACATGGCAGCCCATTTTCAAAGCGGTGGTAGTAATGTGATAGTGAGCCTCAGGAACAGTCACATTAAACACCAGGTTAGCCCCTGAATCCTTGATGGCCTCGCCTATATCCCGGTATATACCACAGTTCAAGTGATATCGCTCAGCCATGTTCTTAGCATTCTCCTCTGCGATATCAACCAAGGCTACAATCCGCGCATCATCTCTTTCCTGTGCATAACTGACCCAGGTATTGGCCATCCCTCCACAACCGGCCACCGCTATTCTAAAAAGCTCCATATCCACTTCTCCTTTCACCTGTTACTATAGATTTTGTTATTCCAGGATAAGATGAGCTTAAACGGGGTTAGCAACATATTCTCCGCCCCGGCATTGTTTTAAGTACTGAAGCCCTCGAACCTGTCCGGTCATTTCCAGCTCCCCACAGTATACCGGATCATGGTATCCTTCGATATCAATAGTGCCTTCGTATTTTGAGTATCTTAAAATGGATATAATATCTGTCCAGTTAGAATCACCAAAGCCAGGAGTACGATGCCATACAAAGGGTTCTGGGCCACCAATTCCGCATTCACGGATAATGTCCCAGGCGATGGTGGCGTCTTTTCCATGCACGTGAAATATTTTGTTAGCCCATTTTCTCAGCTGGGGAATAGGGTCTATAAGCTGCACCATTTGATGGCAGGGTTCCCACTCCAGACCAAGATTATCCAGAGGAAGAGCATCAAACATCATCTCCCAGGCGAGGGGATTGTGGGCAATATTCCAGTCTCCTCTTTGCCAGTCACCACCCATGTTGCAATTCTCAAAAGCCAACCTTACACCTTTATCTGCCGCTCTTCGGGCCAGCTCTCCAAACACTTCTTTAAAGCGAGGTATAGATTCATCAATGGGCCGGTCTACAATACGTCCGGTAAAACCAGTGACCAGGTCAGTGCCAAAAAGATGGGCGCTATCGATGAGCCTCTCCCAGCTGGCCAGCGCATCAGAGCTCTCACCTTCCCCCATCAGGGGGTTACCGAAAAGAGAAAGGCAGGAAATAATAACATCGTGTCCTGCCAGAACGTCTCCAACTTTCTTTGCCATGTCTTCCAGGTCTATCCCTCCGGTAGTCTGCCAAAAAGTGATGCTGAAAGATTCAAAACCATAGGGTATTAGTTGAGGAATCACCCGCACAGCATCTTTTCCACCAACCAGAGTCCCGATCCTTAATTTATCCATTTCTTTTTTACTCCCTTCTATTTTCCGTCAAGCGGGTTAAACTCTTATCCCGGGGTGACGAATAGTCACATAATTTTACAAATATCGGAATTAGCAAAAATGCAAAAAGCAATTAAGCAGAAACCGGATTTATGCATCTCCTCCCCCTCAAAAAAAGCCAGATCTTTTCAGGTCGAGACGGACCGACTTGAATAGTCGCAGGTGCGCTAACCGGGCTGCGCTGCGCCCGCAAGATAAAATTCTAACACAAAATTCAAAGAGAAAGGAGTTTTTTCTGAAAAATAGTGAGACGCCCATCTCCTCTGTCATTCTCAAAAGTTTTAGTCGGGAATCTACCTCTCTCGTCATGCCTGAGCGCTTTTATCAGGCATCCAAAGTTTTTAAATACTTCTGGACCCCGGCTCGCAAGTTGCCGGGGTGACGAAAAAGGGGATAGAGCCATTCAGGGGTGACATTCCTTTTCTGTCATTCTCGAAATCTTTTATCAGGCATCCAAAGTTTTGCTTCTTCTTTTCCGGGGGACTATAGGGGTCAGCGCCCTCATAGTCGATTCACCCTCACCTTCTCCCCCCAGAGAGGGAAAGAAGAGAAATTGTTTTCTTTTTTGTTTTTCTCTTTTGGGCTTACTCCCCATGGTTCTCTTCTGATATTCTTCTGATATAATACTGACAAATGCGCGGGTTAGAATTCTTAGATAAGTGGAGTAAGTCTTTATCTTTAAAGTCCCGTCATGATTTTTTGAGCCGTTTTTTGCGGGAATGCCCGGTAGAGGTTTTCCTTCCTCCACTGGTGACTCTGGAGGGAAATATAGAAACGCCTGGCCTCGTGCGGGTGGAAGGGACTTTAAAAGGTAAGGTAAAGTGCCCGGTTATCATTATAGCAGAGCATGCCCGGGCAACAGTTGAGGTAGAAGCCCAGTGCGTCTACGTGGAAGGATTTTTGCGAGGTATCGTTAATTCTTCCTTTTTTTATCTTTCTTCTTCTGGAAAAGTAGAGGGAGAGATAAAAACTGAGATACTATTTGTAGACCAGGGAGCCTGGATGAAAGGCAAATTATTAATAGAGAAAGGAAGAAACGATGGTGATAGAAAAAGTGGGTAAAATCTCTCCGTCGGCTCTGGAGAGATTGGTTTTCCCTTTTCAAGGAAAAAATAGAGAAGAAGTAATCTGGGGAGCACAACTGGGAAGAGACTGTGGAGTGGTGCAATTAGGAAGAGAGTTAATATCTCTCACCTGCGACCCTATAACTGGTTCTTCATTTCATCTGGGACTTTTAGCTACTCAAGTGGTAGTGAATGATTTGATTTGTTCTGGAGCTGAGCCCGTGGCTCTTCTCGTCACCCTTATTTTCCCTCCCGGAATCACAGAAAATGAAATAGAAACAATAATGAGAGAAATAGATGAAGCAGGAAAAGAATTGGGAGTTAGTATTATAGGAGGACATACCGAGATATCGGAAGCAGTAAACAGGTCTATCATTCACTGTACGGGTCTCGGGTGGATAAAAGATGGCTACCTTCCCGATGTGAGTAAAATAGAAGCTGGTGACTATATCGTGATGACCAAAGGAGCAGGAATTGAAGGCACAGCTATCTTATTTTCTGAGAAAGAAAAAGAATGGCAAAATCTCCTGGATGAGGAAACAATAAACAAAGGAAAAGAGTTCTGGAAAATGATGAGCGTTTTCCAGGAAGGGAAAATTGCTCTTCCTTTTCATCCTCACGCTCTTCATGACGCCACAGAAGGAGGAGTTTTAGGAGCCATCTGGGAAGCTTGCATGAGCAGAGGTTTAGGCTTTGAAATAGAAGAGGGGAAAATCAAGGTTTATCCTGAAACGAGAGTTTTAGCTCAACTCCTGGATTTAGACCCCCTGAAGTTGATTTCAAGCGGAACTCTTATAATCTTCACCCCTCAACCCCTACCACTTCTTCAAGCTCTTCGGGAAATTGTACCGGCAGAAGTAATAGGAAGAGTAGTAAAAGACCCGATCAAGGTTTTAATCCGTCAGAACGGGGAAAAAGAAGAAATAAAGGAGTGTCCTCAGGACGAACTATGGCGAGTATTGCAATCAGCTTAGAAAGATGGGGCGCTAAACTTTTCCCCCGCCGGGGTATCATCTGGGGGGTGCTGGGATTGATAATTTTTCTTCTTGCTCACCCTCATTATCCCTTATTTAGCTGGGGGATAGCTCTAACGTGCTTAGGAGAAGGACTGAGAATCTGGGGAGTGGGTTATATCAAAAACTACCGCGGCCCCATGCAGGAAGCAGAAAGGCTGACCACCGCAGGACCATATGCTTATCTGCGTAACCCGCTCTATTTGGCTAACGGTATAATTGGAACTGGCATAGCCATCATCTCTGGTTTATGGTGGTCAATAATTTTGTTCTGGCTCGCTTTTTACCTTTTATATTTTCCAATTATCCGGGCTGAGGAAAGCTTTTTAGAAAACAAATTTGGAGAAAGTTATAAAACTTATGCCCGGGAAGTGCCCCGTTTTTTCCCTCAATTGTCACCTTATCCGGAGAGGAATGGAACGTTTTCCTGGAGAGTAATCGAGAAAAAAGAAATAATTACTCTTTTCACTCTGGGAGCTACCATCTTTCTCCTCTATCTCCGGGGTTTCGGTTTTTTAAAAATATTAAACCGTCTCTTCCTCTTCTTTCTCCTCTTTATCCTCTGATTTTAAGTCGATAGTCAGCTTAACTTCTTTAACAATTACACCGGTCTGGCGCTCAATTTTTTCTTTTACTCTATTTTGAATGATGGGCGAAAGCTCAGGAATGGAGGCTTCGGGTTTTACTATAAGATGGAGAATCAAACGGGCTTCATTCCCCACTTTTTCTACTTCTGCTCGGGATTGCAAAATCTCATCAAAACCCCGCAGAGCTTCTTGAGCCAGAGACTGCAACGAATCAAAAGAAACTCTTATATCCCCTTGCTCGGTGTGATATATAAGGGATTTCTCCCGTTTAGGTATTAACAGCCGAAAAATTAAAAGGGCCACCAGAACGAGAATAACAGTACATATAACTCCTAAAGCCTGGGAGAAAATATTCTGGCTAAAAAACAAATAAGTGGCAACCACCCATTCCTGAAGGGTAAGAAGAGGCACCAGATTGAAGGTTATAGCTATCATCCCCAGAGCCATACCTATCAGAATTATTCCTACAATGAAAGTGAAAAACTTTCCCCAAAAGTTCACAGCCAACCCTCCTTCTCCTTATTCAGTTATTTTTTACTCTCTTCCTTCTTTAAGCACTCATCAATCAAACGAGAAGCTTCCTCAGAAGAGATGGTCTTGAGCATCTCTTCATCAACTGCTTTGCCCTTTTCTTTTAAAAGATCACGCAAAAAATCCTTCTGTTTTTGCGAAGCCCGGCGAGAAAGAGCTTCGTCTTCCTCCTCGTAAAGGTAAATCCCCACTCCCAGAAGGGTAGCACATTTTTTCAGCGCATCACTTGTTGCTGCCTTCAGGTCGCTGCCTAAGTCAACCATAGCCCCATCAGAGCTCAGAGAGATAATTTTAGAGCCAAACTGCTCCTTTACCACTCCCCCGCAGGTCAATCTTCCCAGAACCCATACACAACCGGCTTCCCGGTCTATGCCTTTGTCTTTTACTTCAAAAGACCAATCACCTTCCCAGGCCTCATTCAATCTTCGAATCACCGAAGCTGTTTCCAGATAATAAACCTCTTGCCCCCTTCTCCCCGGACGAGTTTTTACTTCTTTTTTAGGGAATTTTTTCTCTAAAATCTCCCTGCTTTTTATCTTCCCTCTCCCCCCTCCAGCATTTTCTGATAGAGACACACATCTACCCACTTACCGAATTTGAAACCTACTTCTTTCAATTCTCCCCGGTACAAAAAACCCACTTTCTCATGAAGCCTGATACTGGCTAAATTTTCCCGGGCAATAAAAGCTACAACCGAATGATAACCCAGCTTTTGAGCCTCCTCTGCAAGAAAACTCAAAAGCTCATAGCCAATATGCTGACGACGAAATTCCTCCCTTACATATATAGAGTCCGTAACCGTATGCTGATAACCCTC
>NZ_JAAYFP010000176.1:0-8210 GCF_012728195.1 Candidatus Sordicultor fermentans | reverse complement strand
GTTTTTCTCCGGGAAGAAAATATATGAAAAATGAAGAAGGTGGAAGAATTTTAGAAGGTATCTTTAATTTTTTTCTTCCTCAACATTGCCTGATTTGTGGCTCATACCTTTCTCGCTCCCGGGGTTTTCCTCTGTGTTCTGCGTGTTTTTCCCGGATTGAGTATCTTCGCAGTCCTTTATGTGTGAAGTGTGGCAGACCTCTACCTGGCTCTTCTGCTCTTTTGTGTCACCACTGTCGAGCTTTTTCTTTCCATTTTGATAGTGCCCGGGCAGTGGCGCTTTACACTTCTCCTTTTCGAGAATGCATTCACGCTTTTAAATATCAAGGCTTTACCTCTTTTCGCTCTCTTTTTGGTGAGCTCCTTTGCGAATATCTGGAAAAAAATCCCTTTTTAAGAGAAGTGGATTTTCTTTTACCTGTTCCTCTTCATCCTGCTCGCTTCATCGAGCGAGGGTTTAATCAATCGCTTATTCTGGCGGAGGAAATTAAAAAATGCTTTTCCCTTCCTCTTGTGTCTAAAGAGGTCCGAAGAGTTAAACCTACTTTACCCCAGGTGGGCTTACACTTCAGGGAAAGAAGAAAGAACATGCGAGGGGCTTTTGAGATAAAGGAAAATAACCTTTTCCAGAACAAAAGGGTTCTCATAGTGGATGATGTCCTAACTTCTCGCTCTACGGTGGATAGTTTAAGTCAAACCTTAAAAAAAGGAGGGGCAAAAGAAGTTTTAGTTCTGGCTCTGGCTTCCGGAAAGTGAATTTTTATTCTTCAAAAGCAAATATATTTTGGTTTTTTGGGAATCTCATCTCAATTATAGAGTACATCAATTATAGTATGCCGCAGAAGCTGTAAGACTATAGAAGGGGGAACATCTCCACTTGTCAACCTCTGGAGATTGCAAGGTCACTGGGATTCTTTTCCCAGCGTAATTATCTCAATTTTTTTAATCTTTTCTGCTTTAATCTTACGTCGTAGACCGTTCGCTTCTTCCGATGACAAGATGAGGAGCACCGTTAGGTTGTCATCGGAAGGTTTGCGCTTGACGGTTAGTTACAATATGTTTCCTGATGAATTTGAAATGAGGAATTCATTTTAAATATTAATAAAATTCTTGATTAAATTTAAATTTGTTATACAATGTTATTGAAAGATTATTCTATTTTTGAATATCAATTCAAAAAAGGAAAGAAATGAATAACTCCGATTTAGAACTGATAACCCGCGTTGCCTGGCTTCATTTTATGGAAGGAATGACTCAGCGAGAAATCGCTCGCCATCTAAACATTTCGCAACCCAAAGTAGCTCGTCTCCTTGACCGGGCACAGAAAAGCGGGATAGTAAAAATTTCTATTGAATCTCCTCTGGCTAACTGCCTTACGATAGAGAAAAAACTGCAAGAGCTTTTTCCTTCTCTCGAAGATAGTCTGGTTGTTCCTGCATCCCCCCGGCAAGACTTGTTAGAGACTTTAGGGCGAGCGGGAGCTTGGTATCTGGAGAGGGTTCTAAGCGATGGAGATTTGGTGGGTATTGCCTGGGGTAGGACATTAAAACAGGTGGCTTTGTCTATTAAATCAGCTCCCGTTAAAAACCTCAAGTTTGTTACTTTAGTAGGGGGGCTGACAGCATCAGCTTCGCTCAATCCTTATACCATCGGAGAGAGATTGGCTTCTATTTTTGAGGGAGAATGCTACTATCTTTACGCTCCAGCAGTGGTGGAATCAGAAGAAATTCGTGATTTTTATCTGCGAGAGCGAATTAACCAGAAGACTCTCGACTTGGCTCGCCAGGCTAAGTGGTCTCTTTTAGGTATCGGGGCGGTGGACCCTCGCTACTCTATTTATGCTCTAACTGGCTTCATTGACTATCATGAGTGGGAGCTCTTGCTTCAAAAAGGAGCAGTAGGAGATATGGTGGGTCAATTTTATAACCGGGAGGGAGAAATTATTGACACTCCTCTGCACCGAAGAACTGTGGCTATCCCCTTAGAAGATATTCGCCATATGCCCCGTGTAATCGGTATTGCCGGAGGGGATAATAAGGTGGAAGCCATCCTGGGGGCTTTGCGGGGTGGTTTTATAAATATTCTTATTACCGATGAAGAAACCGCTTTAAAAATAATAGAAAGAGGGGAAAAAAATGAGTGAGATAACCTGCATAGGAATATTAGTAGCTGATTTAGTAGGACGTCCAATTGACCGTTTCCCGGAAAAGGGAAAATTAATGCTGGTTCCGGAGATGGAACTCCATGCTGGGGGATGTGCTCACAACACCGGAGTAGATTTAAAAAAGCTGGGAGAAGAGGTTAAGGTAGTGGGAAAGGTGGGAAGAGATGGTCTGGGAGAATTTATGATAAATTCTCTGCGGGCGCATGGGATTGATGCCGGGGGAATCTCAGAAGACGATGAGCATCATACCTCAGCCACCATGGTAATAGTGGATGGCCAGGGGGAGAGAACTTTCCTTCACTATCCAGGGGCCAATCGGGGCTTGAGAGAAAAAGATATAGAAGATAGTTTTTTAAGTGGTTCACAAATAGTGCACATAGCGGGAAGCTTTCTCATGCCCGGATTTGATGGAGAAGAAACTGCCCGAGTCCTCGAGAGAGCAAAAAATCTGGGAGCTCTTACTTCTTTGGATACTGCCTGGGATGACACAGGAAAGTGGCTCTCCACTATTGAACCCGCTCTTTCTTATATCGATATTTTTCTCTCCAATCGTGATGAGGCTCACCATATATCCGGGAAAACCAATCTTCCCGATATTGCTCGGTTTTTTATGGATTACGGGATAAAAGTGGTGGCCATCAAAATGGGGGAAGAGGGAAGTTTTATCATGACTGAAGAAGAAAAGGTTTTAGTTCCTCCTTTTTCGGTAGTAGCAGTAGATGGAACAGGGGCGGGTGATGCTTTTTGTGCCGGATTTTTGGTGGGGTATCTACGAGGCTGGGATCTCTATGAAACTGGGCGCTTTGCCAATGCTTGTGGAGCTATGTGTGTTAGAAAAATGGGAGCCACCGAAGGAGTGGGAAGTTTGGAAGAAACTCTGGCTTTTATTGAAGAGGCCGAAGGAAAAGGAAACAGTAGATGAAAAAAGGGATACAATTTGGAGCGGGTAACATCGGACGAGGATTCATTGGTCACTTGCTCTGGGAATCGGGATTGGAGATTATTTTTGTGGAAGCCAGGGAAGACCTGGTCCGGTTATTGAATGAGCGGGGATGTTATCCCTTGCGTCTTCTCCACCGCGAGGGGAAAGAAGAAGATTTAATCATAGATAACCTGAGAGCCCTTTCTACTCAAGAAGAGGACAAAGTAGTTAAAGAAATAGAAGAAGGAGATGTGGTATTTACTGCTGTAGGAGTGAAGAATCTTCCTGCCATTGCTCCTCTTTTAGCTCAAGGGTTGGAGCTTCGCTTGCGGGGGAGTGCCGATTTTTTAAACATTTTTCTCTGTGAGAACTTAAAAGATGCTCCTCAGCTATTGAAGGAGGAGATAGAAAAATACCTCACTCCTTCCGGTAAAAATTTTTTAGAAGAAAAAGTGGGGTTAGTGGGAACAGTAGTGGCTCGAATGGTGCCGGTTATGGGAGAGCGCTACGGGGTAGAAGACCCTCTTTTTGTGGTGGCGGAATCTTACCATCACTTGCCTTTTGATGCTCAGGCAGTAAAAGGAGAAGTGCCGAAAATAGCCGGGCTGAGAGCGGTGAGCAATTTTCCAGCGGAAGTGGAAAGAAAGTTATTCATTCACAATTTAGGTCATGCTGCTTTAGCTTATTTAGGATATCGCGAAGGTTACACCTATATTCACGAAGCTATAAAAGATGAAAAGATAAGAAAAATTCTCGATGGGGCCTGGGAGGAAGTTTCTCGGGCTCTTTTGCAGAAACACCCTGATTTAGACTCTCAAGAGCACGAGAAGTTAGTGGAGGACTTGCAAGAGAGATTTGCCAACCCCTTACTTTTAGATACGTTAGAGCGAGTAGGGAGAGAGCCTTTGCGGAAATTAGCACCTGAAGACCGCCTGATAGGGGGAGCGAACCTGTGTCTTTCGCAAGGAATTTTCCCTCACTATATAGCTATAGTTTGCGGGGCAGCTCTTTCCTACGACTGCCCTCGGGATGAAGAAGCGGTGAAGTTGCAGAAAATGATTCAGGAGAAGGGGGTAGAAAAGGCTATAGAGGAGATATGTGGAATAAAAGCAGAGAGCAGGTTAGGTCAGGCCATTCTTTCTGCTTATGAAAATTTTTCTTGAAAAAGAAAGGAGTGGAAAAAATGAAAGCAGCGGTATTTTATGGGCCCGGTGATATAAGGATAGAAGAACGATCTATGCCTTCTCCCGGGGAAGGGGAGATTCTTCTCCGGGTGGGAGCCTGTGCTATTTGCGGAACTGATGTGCGTATTTTCCGCCATGGTCACCATAACGTTCATCCTCCCCAGATTACCGGGCATGAAATCGCCGGAGTGATTGCCGATATAGGAAAAGGGGTACGGGGATATAAAGAGGGAGAAAGAGTGGCTGTAGCTCCTATATTACACTGTGGAGAATGTTTTTACTGTCGGAGAGGGTTACCTAATCTGTGTTTGAACTTTGAAGCTCTGGGGTATCATCATCCCGGGGCATTTGCTGAATACATGATAATTCCGGAGCGAGCGCTGCGAGGAGGGAACATCAACCGTATTCCCGATAACTTGTCTTTTGAGGAAGCCAGTTTAGCTGAACCTCTGGCTTGCGCTTTGAATGGGGAGCTACTCTCTCAGGTAGGAGTGGGAGACTATGTTTTGGTGGTGGGGGCAGGTCCTGTAGGCTGCATGCATATAACGCTATCTCGGGCTTTAGGGGCAAGTAAAGTAATAGTTTCGGAAATTCAAGAAAAGAGATTAAATTTGTCCCGGGAGTTTGACGCTGACTATTATATTAATCCGGAGAAAGAAAACCTAAAAGAAAAGCTTCTCCAAATTACCGAAGGCATCGGTCCTACCGTGGTAATCGTTGCTGCTCCAGCTCGGAAAGCTCAGGAGGAAGCTCTGGATCTGGCTGCTTCCCGGGGGCGAATTAACTTTTTTGGAGGTCTTCCCGGAGATAATAAGATAGCTCAATTAGATAGTAACCTCATTCATTATAAAGAACTTTTTGTTCATGGAACTTCTGGTTCTACTCCCCTTCATAATGCCTGGGCTTTAGAGATGATGGCGGCAGGTAGGGTGGAAGGGAAAAAATTGATCAGTAAAGTGGTAAGTTTAGATGAACTTCCTCAGGCTCTTGAGGAAGCAGAAAGTGGAGATTATTTAAAAATAGTGGTAAAACCTGGAATAGGAGGATAGACATGGAATCCAAAGATAAGTTTCTTAATATGTATCGGGATATGGTGCGAATTCGCCGCTTTGAAGAGACAGTGAGTGATCTCTTCAGTCAGGACAGGATTCGGGGCACCACTCATCTTTATATTGGAGAAGAAGCAGTGGCAGTAGGAGCCTGTAATGCTATTAACCCCGATGACTACATCACTTCTACTCACCGGGGTCACGGGCACTGTATTGCTAAAGGAGCCACCTTAGATAAAATGATGGCTGAGCTCTTTGGTAAAATTACCGGCTATTGTAAAGGCAAAGGTGGGTCATTGCATATTGCTGACCTTAACGCTGGAAACTTAGGAGCTAATGGTATTGTGGGTGGAGGGATTCCCATTGCTGTGGGCTCGGGGTTGACTGCTAAATATAAAAATACGGGAAAAGTAACAGTGTGCTTTTTTGGTGATGGAGCAGCTAATACCGGGGCTTTTCACGAAGCCTTGAATTTGGCCGGAGTATGGAAACTGCCGGTAATTTTTGTCTGCGAAAATAACCTTTATGCTATGTCGGTGCCGGTTAAGGAGGCTTTTCCCATTCAGGATATTGTGGAAAGAGCCCCGGCTTATGGAATGCCGGGAGTAATAGTAGACGGCATGGATGTTTTAGCGGTAAAAGAGGCCGTGGAAGAAGCAGCCAAAAGAGCCCGGCGAGGGGATGGTCCTACTTTAATTGAATGCAAAACCTATCGTTATTTAGGGCACTCCAAAAGTGACCCCCGGGCTTACCGAACTAAAGAAGAAGAAAGTCAATGGAAAGAGAGAGACCCTATTAAACGATATAAACAGTGGCTCCTGGGAAATGGGGTAACGGAAGAGGAGATAAAAAAGATTGATGAAGAGGTGGAAAAAGAGATAGAAGAGGCGGTGGACTTTGCCGAAAAAAGTCCCTATCCACCACTGGAGGAAATCACTAAAGACGTATACGTAGAAGAAGATTTTGCCGAATTAGAGAGAAAGAAAGGAACTAAAGTAGTTAACGGGATAGATGAGTGGGACGGAGAAATGAGAACCATAACCTATCGAGAAGCGCTCAACGAAGCGTTGCGAGAAGAGTTAAAGCGAGATGAAAACGTGGTATTGATGGGAGAAGACATTGCTCTTTATGGGGGAGCTTACGGGGTAACTCGAGGGCTATGGCAAGAATTTGGAGGAGAAAGAGTCCGTAATACTCCTATATCAGAAGCAGCCATTGTGGGTTGCTGTGTGGGGTCTTCCATCACTGGATTGCGACCGGTAGGAGAAATCATGTATATCGATTTTGTTGGTTTATGTATGGACCAATTGGTGAATCAAGGAGCCAAAATCCGGTATATGTTTGGAGGGAAGGCTCGGGTTCCTATGGTTATCCGCACTGAAGGCGGGTGTGGTCGCTCTTCAGGCGCTCATCATGCCCAAAGCCTGGAATCCTGGTTTTTACATACTCCGGGGCTCAAAGTGGTGATGCCTGCCACTCCTTTTGACGCCAAAGGGTTGCTTAAAGCTGCCATTCGGGAAGATAATCCGGTACTTTTCATTGAGCACAAGATGATTTATAACAGTCAAGGTCCTGTTCCTCCTGAGGAGTATATAATTCCTTTAGGGGTAGCAGATGTGAAAAGAGAAGGAAAGGATGTAACTATCATTGCCTATTCTCGAATGCTCCTTTTTGCCCTTCAGGCAGCAGAAATGCTCTCTCAGGAAGGGATTGAAGCAGAAGTGATAGACCCTCGTACCCTTTTGCCTCTTGATATAGACACTATCACTGAATCAGTTCGGAAAACCAATCGGGTAGTTATCGTTCATGAGGGATGTAAAACCGGAGGAGCAGGGGCAGAAATAGGAATGAAAATTCAGGAAGAAGTTTTCGACTACTTAGATGCCCCTATAGTTCGCTTAGGGGCGGCTGACGCTCCGGTCCCTTGCAGTAGATATTTAGAGGATAACTCTATTCCTCGACCAGAGACTATAGCTGAGGCAGTGAGAAATTTGTTGAGGAGATAGGGGTATGGCTAAAGTAGAACTGGGCATTAATAATTGTTTTGCCATAGGCCGTTATCCGGAGCCCGAGGAGTGGCTCCGGATAGTTAAAGAAGAGCTGGGTTTACAACATGTACAGTTTTCTTTTGACCTTTTAGACCCGGTAATAATTGATGAAGAGATAGTAAAAGAAAAGTGCGCTTTTATTCGCCGATTAGCTGATGAGGGGGAAGTGAAAATAGATACGGCGGTTACCGGGGAAGTGGCTCACAAGTTCAATTTACTTTTAGATCCTGACCCGGGTATGCGTCGCTCGTATCTGCGGTGGTATGAAAAAATGGTGCGGGCGGCTTCTCTTTTAGGAGCCGAGGGTTCAGGTATTTATATGGGGAGTTTGAGCAACAAAGACGTAAATGATCCCGAGAGGAAAGCATATCTAACTGAGGTGCTTATAGAAGAAATTGCTTATTTGACCTTTGTTGCTCGAGAAGCGGGACAAAGTTATCTTTTGTGGGAACCTATGTCTCTTCCCCGGGAGATGCCTTCTACCATTGATGAGACTAAAGAATTGTGGGAGCGAGTGAATGAAAAATCCCACATTCCGGTGCTTTTATGCCTCGATG
Organism: Candidatus Sordicultor fermentans; assembly: GCF_012728195.1. Lineage (NCBI taxonomy): Bacteria > Pseudomonadati > Atribacterota > Atribacteria > Atribacterales > Candidatus Caldatribacteriaceae > Candidatus Sordicultor > Candidatus Sordicultor fermentans. The sequence continues at coordinate 287 of NZ_JAAYFP010000176.1, read as the reverse complement.
TAGGGCATGGTTATTATCGCTCCTCAGACCCTCGAGATCTGGATTATTATTCCTGGCTGCAAGAGCTGGCCCATCTTTCTCCTTCTATTCACATGCAGCAGACCGACCGAAAGGGGAGCCGGCACTGGACTTTTACCGAAGAAAATAATGCTCAAGGAGTAATCGTTCCCGAGCGAGTTCTGGAGGCCATTGAAGCTTCAGGTGCTGAAGAAGTAGTTTTGGTGTTTGAATTTTTCTTCTCTGCCCACGCCTTAAGCGATGAAAGCGCTTTAGATGATATGAAAAAG
>NZ_JAAYFP010000019.1:0-24355 GCF_012728195.1 Candidatus Sordicultor fermentans | reverse complement strand
GGGGGCAAGAGACCTTTTGCGTTTTGAAGCTACCTTCCCTCTTTATGGTCAGGAGATAGATGAGACCATTACTCCTCTTGAGCTGGGGAGAGAGGATCTTGTAGACTGGGAGAAAGCCGATTTTATTGGTAAAAAACCTCTTCTTCTGGAGAAAGAAGAAGGTTCTAAAAAGAGATTGGTGGGGTTAGAGATTCTGGGGCGAAGAATACCTCGTTATGGCTACCCCCTCTACACTAAAGAAGGGATGCCCTGCGGTTATGTAACCCGTGGTAACTATGCTTTTGCCGGGCATCAAGTTTTAGCTCTGGGGTTTATTAGCTCTATCTCCGGTGAAAAAGGGGAGACTTTGCTGGTAGCTGCACCCCGGACTCGACTGGAAGCAATAATAGTGAATTTACCTTTTGGGGAAGGAGGTTAATAAATGTGAATATTCCCGATAATTTACTTTATACCCGGGAACATTTCTGGGTAAAAAAAGGAGATTTGGCTACTTGTGGCATTACTGATTACGCTCAAAATGAGCTGGGAGATGTAATATTTGTAGAACTGCCCGAAGAGGGTAAGAAAGTAAAGCAAGGAGATAAAATAGGGGAAGTAGAATCGATAAAAACAGTTTCTTATTTATATGCTCCCCTTTCTGGAGAAGTAATGGAAGTAAACAGAGAGTTGGACAAAAGACCCGAGTTAATTAATCAGAGTCCCTACGGAGAGGGCTGGATTTGTAAAATCCAGCCGGAAAACGAAGAAGAATTTAAGAATTTGATGAATAAAGAGGAGTACGAAGTATTTTTGAAAACTCAATGAAAAAAGTGGTTAGAGTTCTCGTTGATCCTCCCCTCTCTGGCTATGAAAATATGAGCAGAGATGAAGCACTCCTGGAGATGGGTTTTCCCGATGCTCCCCTTACTTTGCGTTTTTTTGAGTGGGAGGAAGGAACTCTCTCGGTGGGGAGATTCCAGAAAACTACCGAAATAGATTTTGACTACCTTAAAACTAAAAATATTCCTTTAGTACGCCGACCTACCGGGGGACGAGCTATTTTGCACGATAAGGAGGTTACTTTCAGTCTCTTTATTCCCACTTCTTCTTTTGAGAAACATACTTTTTATTATAAGGAATTGCAAAAAGTACTGACCCGGATGATGGAAAAGATGGGAATAAAAGTAGACGAAAAAACAGAATCAGGGATTTATACTTCTTCCCCTTATTGTTTTTCTATCAATGTTGCTCATGAGATAACGATCGGAGGAAGGAAAATTATTGGAGTGGCTCAAGCTCGAGGAGAGAGGGGAAATCTCTTTCAAGCTTCCTTTATTTTAGAGGGGAACAGAGAAGAAGTTGCTTCCTGCTTTAAGAAAAAAGAAAAAATTCAGAAAGAATTAGAAAATAGCCTTCTTGCCCTCTGTGAAGTTCTTTCTCCTTTACCCGAGAAAAGGAAAATTTATCGGTTATTTTTAGAAAGTTTAAGAGAAGAGTGGGGCGTAGAGATAGAAAAAGGAGAGTGGAGTGCTGAAGAGTTAGAAAAAGCAGAAGAACTCTTTTCCACTAAATATTATCCTGGTTCTTCGTATCACACCGAAAGATGAGCAGGTGAATTTTTGTCAATATTCTCCTAAAATCTCGCCTGAAGGGGGGTAGTTTTATTCTCATAAAATATCATCCCTTTTACTGGATGTTACTGAATGACAACAGTACATGTTTTCATAAGTACTCATCATCTCCAGATTAACCCAAAACTATATAAAGCCCGTTACCTCTTGACGAAGAGAAAAAGTTGTGCTTTAATAAGCGCCAATAAGAAAAGCGATGATGAGGGAGAGTAGCTTTTTTCCTTCAACTACAGAGAGCCAGGGTAGGTGGAAGCCTGGTGTTGGAGAGAAAGGTGAATGGGCCTCGGAGCAGCTCATCGAAAGGGAATACTCGAGTAGACTGAGACGGTTCTTTCCCGCTAAAGAAAGTAGGTATAGTAGTTTTTGTACCGAAAGAGTGAACGGTTAACGCCGTTAATGAGAGTGGTACCGCGAGTTTAAGCCCTCGTCTCTTGACGAGGGCTTTTTTTATGGGAGGAAAACATGGAGATAAAACCAGATAGGGAAAAATTTAAAAAGTTGTCGGCTGAGGGTTATGATTTTATTCCCCTTTATGCCGAGCAGCTGGCCGACCGACTTACTCCGGTATCGTTAGTAGACAAATTTCGGGGAGAAACTCCCCTGATTTTACTGGAGAGTGCAGAAAGAGGGGAAAAATGGGGGCGTTATTCTTTTTTAATCCGAGGGGGAGAAGAGGTAAAAATTGAAGACTTTACTGACATTATTTCCCTTCTGGAGAGAGAATTTGCTTCTTACTCCGTTTATCCTGAACCTTCCCTTCCTTTTCTGGGGGGAGCAGTGGGTTTTCTGAGTTATGATGCAGTGAAAACCTGGGAGAAAACTATTTCTCGCCGGAAGATAAGCTATCCATTAGCCTACTGGATAAAAAGCAACCGTTTTCTCTATTTTGACCACCTCAAACATCTTTTGGGAGCAGTATATGTTGCCCGGGGAGGCGAAGAAGAAGATTATAACCAGGGGAAAAAGTGGATAGAAGAAACTTATGAGAGAATAGGTCAATCATCCTCTCCCTCCTCCTTTTTTGCAACTAAAGGAGAGGTGGAGTGTGCTCTTAGTGAGGAAGAATTTAGAGAAAAAGTAGAAAAAGTGAGAGACTTTATCCGGGAAGGACATGCTTCCCAGGTAGTTATTTCCCAGCGCTTTTCTCAAGCTTTTTCTGGCGACCCTTTTATCCCCTATCGTTTTTTGCGCTCGTTGAACCCTTCTCCTTATCTTTTTTATCTGGAGACTGACCAGTTTCAGATGGCTGGATCTTCTCCGGAGATGCTCATAAAAATAGAGAATGGGAAAATTTTCACCAAACCCATTGCTGGAACGAGAAAGAGACTGTCTTCCATTCCTGAGGAAGAAATAATAGGAGACTTACTTAATGACGAGAAAGAAATTGCCGAACATGTGATGCTCTTAGACCTGGGAAGAAGTGATCTGGGGAGAGTATGTGATAGAGGAACAGTACAGGTGGAAAAATTTATGGATATAGAACGCTATTCCCATGTTTTTCATATCGTATCTACTGTTTCTGGTAGGTTAGCCCCTTGCATTTCTCCCTGGAGGGCACTACAGGCATCTTTTCCTGCAGGAACAGTTAGTGGGGCGCCTAAGGTGAGAGCTATGGAGATAATCGAAGAGTTGGAACCTCTCCCCCGGGGGCCTTATGCTGGAGCATTAGGATATGTGAGTTTAAATGGCAACCTCGATACCTGCATCATTATCCGCAGCATCTTTTTCCGGGAAGGAAAAGCGGAAGTTCAGGCGGGGGCAGGGATTGTTTATGATTCTCTCCCTCAGAAAGAATATGAGGAAACACGAAGTAAAGCCGAGGCTTTACTTTTAGCTTTAAATTTAGCCGGAAGGGGGAATGATTAATGATTCTCTTGATTGACAATTACGATTCTTTCACCTATAACCTGGTGCAATATTTAGGAGAGCTAACTGCAGAAGAAATCAAAGTATTCCGTAACGATGAAATTTCTATCTCAGAAGTGGAGCAAATGAAACCGGCAAAGATTGTTATCTCTCCTGGCTCTGGAGAGCCACAGGAGGCGGGAATTAGCAATGAGATAATTTCCTGTTTTCCCTCTATCCCCACTTTAGGGGTGTGTCTTTGGCCATCAGTGTGTTGCCTGGGCTGAAGGGGGAAAGGTAGTAAAAGCCCCTCGACCTTACCACGGGAAAAAGTCTTTAGTTTATCTTTTTCCCTCTCCTCTTTTTCGAGGATTACCTCCCCGGATCTGGGTGGGTAGATATCACTCTCTCATTGTCGAGCGAGAAAGTTTACCACCTTCCTTAGAGGTCATCGCCCAAACAGAAAGTGGAGAAATAATGGCTTTGCAGCATATTTCTCGCCTTCTTTTTGGGGTGCAATTTCACCCTGAATCAGTTCTGACTCCTCAGGGAAAAACAATTTTAAAGAATTTTCTGGAGGTGGGACTCTCATGTTAAAAACCGCTCGAGATTTCTTAGAGTACATAATAGAAGGTAAAAGGCTCACCAGGAAGGATTCCTATTCTCTGATGAGGGGCTTGATGGAAGGAGAGTTTACTTCTTCCCAGATGGGAGCACTCTTATCTTCTCTGCGGATGCGCAAAGAAGATGGAGGAGAAATTGCCGGATTTGCAGAAGCGATGAGAGAAAAAGCAATGAATTTTTCAGTTTCTTCCCTTTCTGTGGCTGATAATTGTGGGACAGGAGGAGATGGACAGGGAACCTTCAACATCTCTACTGCTTCCGCTTTTGTAGCTTTATCTTCCGGGCTAAAAATAGTAAAACACGGTAATCGTTCAGTTTCCAGCCGCTGTGGTAGTGCAGATTTACTGGAAATCCTGGGGATAAAGGTAGATATGGAAAGAGAAAAAATGCAAACTCTTTTTGAAGAAACAGGATTTGCCTTTCTTTATGCACCGCTCTACCATCCTGCTACACGGACAGTGCAAGGAGTGAGAAAAGAACTGGGAATTAGAACCGTTTTCAACCTCTTAGGACCTCTTACCAATCCTTGCCCCATGGATTATAAGCTGGTGGGTGTTTATTCTCCGGAACTTATTGAGCCTGTTGCTTCAACCCTGGCTACTCTTGGGGTGAAAAGAGGTTTGGTAGTGTGGGGAGAGCCAGGTTTAGATGAGATAAGTACCACTGGAGAGAGTAAGTTAGCTTTTGTAGAAGGAGGTAAAATAACTTTTTCCTCTTTTCATCCCGAAGAAGCAGGCTTTCCAGTAAGAAATATAGAGGAGCTAAGAGGAGGAACACCTGCTGAAAACGCCCGGATTTTTGTGAATATTTTGGGAGGAGAAGAAAAAGGAGCACGCAGAGAAGCAGTAGTTTTAAATAGCGCTTTTTTGCTCTGGATAGGAGAAGAAGCTCAAGATTTAGAAGAGGCTATAGAAAAGGTAGAAGAAGCAATCCACTCTGGAAGAGCGCTGCAAACGTTGAAAAGAGTGGTAAAGGTAAGCAGAGCCCTGGAGGGAGAATGATGGAGGGGTTTCTGGAAAAAATAGTAGTAGGAAAGAAAAAGAGGCTTCTGGAAGGGAAGCAATATTCTTCCCGGGAAGTGGTAGATGTATTTAGTGAGCGAGAGAAGAAGAAAAATACTCTTCTCTCCTCCTTGAGGAATTCACCCGAACCTAACATCATAGCTGAGATTAAGAAGGCTTCTCCTTCTCGGGGGGTGTTGATAGAAGGAAGTTTCCTTCCTTTCTTAGAAGAATACGAAGAAGGAGAGGCGGTAGCAATATCAGTGGTGACTGAAGAAGATTATTTTCAAGGGAGTCTGGAGATGTTTCGGGAAGTGAGAAAAATTACCCCTCTTCCTCTTCTCCGTAAAGATTTCGTAATAGAAGAAACCCAGATTTATGAATCAGCGCAAAATGGAGCAGATGCTCTCCTTTTAATTGCTGGTCTTCTTTCCCGGGAACGACTGCAACGCTTTGTTTACCTCTGCACTCTTTTGCATCTCCTCCCCTGGGTGGAAGTCCATGATGAGGAAGATGTAGAAAAAGCACTACAGGCTCACGCTCCTTTAATTGGCATCAACAATCGTAATCTGGCCACTTTTCAGGTTTCTCTTCAAGTTTCAGAGCGACTTTGTCGAAAAATCCCTCCCTCGGTGATAGTGGTGGCAGAAAGTGGAATTAAAAGTAGAAATGATATAAAAAGATTAATGGATAAAGGGATAAACAATTTTTTGATAGGAGAGACCTTGATTACTTCCTGCCACCCAGCTGAGAAATTAAGGGAACTTAGAGGGGGAGTGGAAGTTGCCCCGGGTTAAGGTTTGTGGAGTTAAAGAAAAAAGAGATGTTTTACTTCTGGGTGAATTTCCTATCTGGGCCTTAGGCTTTATTTTGGTGGAGGATAGCCCCCGTTTTATTCTTCCCGAGAAAGCGAAAGAGGTAGTTAACTCTCTACCTTCTCGGATAATGAAAGTAGGGGTTTTCCAGAATCAAAGCATAGAGGAAGTGAATAAATTACGAGAGTTGTGCAGTTTTGACTTAATACAATTACATGGTGAAGAAAGCCCTGTTTTTTGCGAAAAATTGGGGAAAGGAGTGATTAAAGCTTTTTCTGTGGGAGAAGATTTTGATGTCACTATGGTAGAAGAATACCTTCCAGTAGTGGATTTCCTGCTTTTCGATAGCAAAAAAGCAGGAAGCGGGATAACTTTCCCCTGGGAGAAGATAAAAGGGATCAGTTTTCCCAAACCAATAATAATCGGAGGAGGCTTAAAAGAGGAAAATATCTGGCAGTGTCTTTCTCTTCTGCATCCTTTTGCTTTGGACTTGAATAGCGGAGTGGAAATTTACCCCGGGAAAAAGGATCCTGAAAAAGTAAAAAGAATTTTAGAAAAGATAGGAGGAAAATAAAATGGAAAAGGCAGGATTTTTTGGAGAATTTGGGGGGAAATTCGTTCCCGAAATTTTAATTCATCCCTTAGAGGAGTTAGAGGAAGCTTACGAATATTACCGAAAGGATGAAAAATTCCAGGAGGAATTAAATTATTACCTGAAAAATTATGCTGGAAGGCCTACTCCTCTTTACCTGGCAGAGCGCTTAACCGAATCCTGGAAAGGAGCGCGGGTTTATTTGAAAAGAGAAGACTTAAACCATACTGGCTCTCATAAAATAAACAATACTCTGGGCCAGGCATTACTGGCTAAAAAAATGGGTAAAAAGAGAATTATTGCCGAAACCGGAGCGGGACAACATGGAGTGGCTACAGCTACCGTTGCCGCTCTTTTGGGCTTGGAATGTCAGGTGTATATGGGAGCAAAGGACGTAGAAAGACAAAAACTCAACGCCTTTCGTATGAAGATTTTGGGAGCAGAGGTGATTCCAGTTTATAGTGGAAGTCAGACCTTGAAAGATGCCATAAACGAAGCTATGAGAGACTGGGTAAGAAGCTTAGATACTACTCACTATGTTATTGGCTCTGTTGTAGGACCTCATCCTTATCCTCAAATGGTGCGTGATTTTCAATCGGTAATTGGTAGAGAAACTAAAAAGCAGATAGTAGAAAAAGAAGGGAGACTCCCCGACTATGCTTTAGCTTGTGTGGGGGGAGGAAGCAATGCTATGGGAATGTTTTATGAATTTTTTCCCGATAATGTAGCTCTCATAGGTGTAGAAGCAGGAGGACGGGGAATAGAGACCGGAAAACATGCTGCCAGTATTGGAGGAGGAAGAAAGGGAATTCTTCATGGAAGCTTGAGCTATGTATTGCAGGATGAGTTTGGGCAGATTCAAGAAACTCACTCCGTATCTGCTGGTCTTGACTACCCCGGGGTGGGGCCAGAGCATAGCTATCTTTTCTCTTCCGGTCGAGCCCAGTATGTATCAGTTACTGATGAAGAAGCCCTGCAGGCCTTTTTAGAACTTTCTAAAAAAGAGGGAATTATACCGGCTCTGGAGAGCGCCCATGCGGTAGCTTATGCTTCTAAAATAGCACCTCATCTTCCGGGGAAAGTTATGGTGATATGTCTCTCTGGGCGAGGAGACAAAGATGTAGAAGAGGTTCTACGCTACTTAGAGGAGGAAAAGAGAAATGGCTGACATATTAAAAGAAAAATTAGAAGAGAGAAGGAAAAAGGGGAAGCTTCTCATTCCTTATCTTACTTTTGGTTATCCTGATATTCCTACTTTTCTGGATTTGATACAAATTTGTGAAGAAGAAGGAGTGGATGCGCTGGAAGTGGGTATTCCTCACTCTGACCCTGTTGCCGATGGCCCTGTAATTCAAACTACTTCTCAGAGAGCCTTAGAGAAAGGAGTTACCCCTCCTCTGGTTGTGGAAACTTTGCGAAAAGAAAGAACTGCCTTACCTTTGATAGCTATGACTTATGGCAACATCGTTTACCAGTATGGATTTTCCCGCTTTGCTCAAGATTTTAAAGATGCCGGGTTTTCAGGGTTAATCATTGCTGATTTTCCCTGGGAGGCACGACATTTTGAAAAAGAAATGGAAGGATACTTATCCCGGGTACTACTTGCTTCTGTTACTTCTTCCCCGGCGAGGATAAAACAGATTGCCAGAGAGAGCGAGGGTTTTGTTTATCTGGTTTCCGGTAAAGGTACGACCGGTCAGGTGGAGATGGAGGAAGAGCGCCTGCGGGAAGTAGTAGAGCTTATAAAAGAAGCCTCTTCTTCTTTAGTGCTTATCGGTTTTGGAGTGAACTCACCAGAAAAAGCTCAAAAATTGGCTCAAATCGCTGATGGGGTAATAATAGGCTCTGCTCTTTTGCAGGTCATTATTCAAGAAGAAAGAAGTCCCCAACGAGGATTTCGCCGTCTTCTTTCTTCTTATTGCCAGGCTCTTGATAAGACATCATAAAAAGCTTCATCCAACTTGCGGCTTTTTCCCAGAAAAATCTCCTATTTTCAGGTATACTTGAGGTACAGATCCTTGATTTATCAGCCTTTCTTCTTAGTAGGTTATCTAAAAACCCTTTGTAGTTCTAGAATTATTATGAGAGTTATAGAGTAGGTGGTAAACCCCGTCACCGGACTATCCTTAACCTGGGTTCTTATAGTTCTCTTTTCTAAAGCAGGGAAAGAAAGTACAAGGGTTTTGGTTATCTATTTTATAGTAAATTATAGTAGAATAAATGCAGGAGGTGAGGAAGTTGAAAATTCGTTGGTTTGGACATTCTTTCTTTTTAGTGACGAGTGGAGACACGAAAATAGCCTTTGACCCTTTTGATGATAGTGTTGGTTATCCCCTCCCTCAAGTAGAGGCAGATTTAGTTGTAGTAAGTCATGACCATTTTGACCACAATAACGTTTCTCTGGTGCGGGGACACCCTGAGATAATTAAAGAACCAGGGGTTTATGAAAAAAATGGGATTAAGGTAGAAATTTTCTCTACTTTTCATGATGAGGTAGGGGGAAAGAAACGGGGTAAAAATAATGTTGCCCGGTTGGAATTGGAGGGGATGTCTCTCATTCACGCTGGAGATTTAGGAATAATACCTCCAGATGAGGAGCTATCTTCCTGGAAACCGGTAGATATTTTATTGCTTCCGGTAGGAGGGATTTTCACTATTGATGCTCAAGAAGCTCAAGAATTGGTTTCCAAGCTTTCTCCTCATCTTGTAATACCGATGCACTACCGAACTGAATATACTAAATTTGAACTTAATCCTCTGGAACCTTTTCTGCAGGGTTTTAGGGAGGTGAAGAGGTTGGGTAGTTCTGAGGTAGAAGTTACTCGAGAGATTCTCCCGACTAATCTGGAAGTGTGGGTTTTAGAAATCTAAATTTATGTTATAATAACCAGCTAAAATATAATTTGATTAATTTATTATGAAAAACATAAAAACTGAGGGAGGTGATTTCACTCCCTCTGTTTTTATGTTCGATGTTTTTGGTTATCTTAAAGATAAAGTGGTATATTCTTTTTTTTAGGAGAGGTAAGGATGGTTACTATATCGGTTTGTGTAGGTAGTTCTTGTCATCTTAAGGGGGCTTATGAGATTATTGAAATTTGTGAAGAGTTGATTGAAAAATTAAAGCTTAAAGATCAGATAGAATTAAAAGGTAATTTTTGTCTGGGAAGATGCACAGAAGAGGGGGTTACTGTAATGGTGGATGATGAGATACTCAGTGGGGTTTCTCCTCAGAATTTCAGGGAGATTTTCCAGGAGAAGATTTTGAAAAAGCTGGGAGAAGATGGTACTGATGGGAGTAATTAGCACCATTGAGGCAAGATGCCGGGATTGCTATAAATGTATACGCAATTGTCCGGTGAAGGCCATTCGGGTAAGTTTAGGACACGCTGAAGTTGTGGATGAAAGATGCATAAAAGATGGACGCTGTGTTCTGGTTTGCCCTCAAGATGCTAAAAAAATTCAAAATGACCTTCCCCGGGTTCAAGAACTGCTCCAGGGAGAAGACCCGGTAGTGGTCAGTTTAGCTCCTTCTTTTGTAGCCGCTTTTTCTGAGGTCACAGAAGGACAGATAGTGGCGGCTTTGAAAAAACTGGGTTTTCAAGAAGTACGAGAAACAGCGGAAGGGGCAGAGTGGGTAGCCAGAGAGCATGCCCGGCTTTTAGATGAGGGGAAAAGAAATATTATTTCTAGTTCCTGTCCAGCTATCAATGCTTTGATTTATAAGTATTATCCTCAATATGTTTCTTACCTTGCTCCAGTTGTCTCTCCTATGGTTGCTCATGCTCGTTTAATCCGTCAGGAGTATGAAAAAGTAAAAGTGGTCTTTATCGGTCCTTGCATTGCCAAAAAAGCAGAAATTGAAGAGGAAGAAGTAAAAGGAGAAGTAGATGCAGTTTTAACTTTCGAAGAATTAAAAACCTGGTTTCAAGAAGAGAATATCTCTCTTTCTGCGTTAGAGGAAGAAGAAATGGGTTTATCTTCAGTGGAGTGGGGAAGAGCTTTCCCCGTGGAAGGAGGACTCCTGAAAACTGCTTCTTTGGATACCGGGATTTTGTCCAAAGAAGTTATGGTAATAACTGGAATCGACCGTTGTCGTCAGTTTTTAGATGATTTAAAAGACACCAAAGGTGATTTTGAAATGGTGGAAATGATGTCCTGTGAGGGAGGCTGCATTGATGGACCGGTGCTCCGCTCTTCGCTTTCTCCTTACGAACGGCGGAAAAAAGTCATTGACTATACCGAAAAAGCTAAGATGGCTTCTAATCCTCCACCAGAGAAAAAAATTATTTCTGTTCCCACTTTTAGTCGAAACTTTGCACCTCATCCCATACCTCAGCCAGAAGTTCCGGAAGAAGAGATAAAAAGGATTTTATCTCTTACCAGTAAATTTTCTCCTCAAGATGAGCTAAATTGTGGTGCTTGTGGGTATAACACCTGTCGAGAAAAAGCTCAAGCGGTTTATCAGGGCATGGCGGAAGCGGAGATGTGTATTCCTTTTATGCGGGCAAGAGCAGAATCTTTTTCCAGCTTTTTGATTGCAGTAACTCCCAATGGTATTGTGCTGGTTGATGAAAATCTGCGCATTGTGGATATTAACCCGGCTCTTCGTAGGATGTTCGGTTTGACGGGGAAGTTAGTGGTGGGGGGGAAATTAGACCAGCTTACTGATCCATCTCCTTTTGTGGAGGCGTTGCGCACTAAAAAGATGGTCACCAGAGAGGTGTTTTATCCTCAATACCAGAACCTTTACGTTCAATTGTCTGTTTTTTATCTGGAGAAGTCTCAGCTTCTTATGGGGGTATTTGTGGATTTGACCAAAGAAAAGGAAAGAGAAGTTTTGATGGAGCAAATCAAAGAAGAAACTTTAGAGAAAGCTCAACAGGTCATTAATAACCAGATGAGAGTAGCTCAGGAAATTGCCAGCTTATTAGGGGAAACTACTGCTGAAACTAAAGTTCTTCTAGATAAGTTGATGAAAATACTCCGGGGAGAATCGGTAGAGGGATGAAAGACCTCTTTGTAGAGTTTGCCTATGCTCAGCTTCCCAAATGGGGGGAAGAGCTTTGTGGAGATAGTGTGAGTTATGATAAGGGAAATAATTCTACCATACTGGCCTGGTCTGATGGTTTGGGTAGTGGAGTAAAGGCTAATATTCTTTCCACTCTGACTTCAAAAATTATTGTTTCCATGTTGAAAAGAGAATCTACTTTGGAAGAAGTGATAGCCACTTTAGCAGAAACCTTACCGGTGTGTAAGGTGAGGAAAATTGCCTATAGTACTTTTTCTGTAGTACAGGTTCTCTCCAGTGGAGAGACCTATGTAGCAGAGTTTGATAATCCCCCTCTTTTCTGGTTGCGTAATGGAAGGTTGATGCACCTGGATAGAAAAGAAAGAGAAATAGGAGAGAGGGTGGTTTTAGAATCTATAATGAGGGTGCAAAAAAATGATTGGATTGTAGGAGTAACCGATGGAGTGGTTCATGCTGGGATTGGAGGCTTGTGGAATTTGGGATGGAGATGGGAAAAAATCGCCTCTTTTTTAGAAAATACTGTTAATGACCAGCTGGATGCTTTGACTCTAGCTAATAAAGTAATAGCTACTACTAAAAGGCTTTATCAGGATAGATTAGGTGATGATGCTACCTGTGTGGTAGCTAAAATACGTCTTCCTCGTTACTTAATAGTGTGGGCCGGGCCTCCTGAAGACCCGGCTTTAGATGAATATATAGTCAAAAGGGTAATGGAATTTCCGGGTAAGAAAGCAGTGTGTGGTGGTACTACAGGAAACATTTTAGCCCGGGTTTTGGACAAAGAAATAGAAGTAGATTTAACTTCTCTCCAAAAAGATATTCCTCCGGTAGGAATGATGGAAGGAGTGGATTTACTTACTGAAGGGATCCTGACTCTGGCCACAGTTCTTCGCCGACTGCGGAAAGGAGTGGAGTTAGAAGAAGTTATTTACCAGCGAGATGGGGCTAGCCGTTTACTCTCGCTTCTCCTAGAAGCGGATGAGATTACCTTTATAGGAGGAAGAGCTATCAATCCTGCTCACCAAAATCCTAAACTCTCCGGAGAGCTTTCGCTAAAAGCTCGGTTGTTAGAGGATATAGTTAGTGAGTTACAAAAAAGAGGGAAAATAGTAAATCTGGAATATTACTAAAAAACTAATGTTATCTATAAAGGGGGTAGAGTGATGGAAATAGAAAAAGAAAGCTTAGTTCTCAGTCGTCAGTTTGAAAAGGTCAATGCTATTCTGAGAAAATATTCTCATAATGTGGACAATTTGATTGCCATACTACAGGAGATTCAGTCGGAATATCGCTATCTGCCAGAAGAAATTCTCACCTATGTTGCTACTGCTCTACAGGTTTCTCCAGCGCACGTCTATGGGGTGGCTACTTTTTATGCTCAGTTTTCTCTGGAGCCCAAAGGTGAACATATTATCAGGGTTTGTGACGGTACTGCGTGTCATGTAAAGGGTTCTGCGCAAATTTTGAAGGCAGTTCGAGAAAATTTGGGATTGAGAGAAGGAGAAAACACCACCTCAGATTTGATGTTCACTGTGGAGACGGTGGCTTGTATTGGGGCTTGTGCTCTGGCTCCGGCTCTTATGGTAGATGAAGAAGTTTATGGTCAAATGGACGAAGAAAAAGTGCAGCAGCTTGTTGATCACCTGTTAGGGGAAGGAGAGAAAGTAGATGCGGTTTGAAAATCGGGAACAATTAGAAAAATATATTATTGAATTAAAAAACAAAAACGGAAAGAAGAAAGTCCTGATTTGTGGAGGGTTAGGGTGCTTAGCTAAAGGAGCAGAAGAAGTACTTGATACCTTCAGGAAAGTGATAGAAAGAGAAAAAGTAGAAGCAGAAGTGGAGAAATTAGAAGAAAGTCCTCACCTGGTTAAAACTGGTTGTATGGGACTTTGTGAAGCCGGACCTCTCGTGAGGATAGAACCGGAAGGGATTCTTTATTTAAGGGTCAAGCCTGAAGACGTAGAGGAAATAGTAGATAAGAGCCTGAAAGAGGGGGAAGTGGTAGAAAGATTAGTTTACCAGGAAAAAGTGAATGGAGAAGTTCACTATTGGCCCCATCTTAAAGATGTTCCTTTTTACCGAAAGCAAGTTAAAATTGCGCTTCGCAACTGTGGTTCTATTGACCCTCAGAATCTGGATGAATATTTAGCCCGGGATGGTTACCTGGCTTTAGCTCAAGTTCTCAATGAAAAAACTCCTGATGAGGTTATCGAAGAAATTACTAAATCTGGTTTGCGGGGAAGAGGAGGAGGAGGTTTCCCCACCGGGAGGAAATGGCAATTTGCTCGGGTGGTTAAAGCAGATAAAAAATACATTATTTGCAACGGTGATGAAGGTGACCCGGGCGCTTTCATGGATAGGAGCGTGATGGAGGGAGACCCCCACTCTATTTTAGAAGGTATGGCCATTGCCGGTTATGCCATAGGAGCACAGGAAGGATATATTTATGTGCGAACTGAGTATCCTCTGGCAGTGAAGCACCTTAGAAAAGCTATAGAAGATGCAGAAAGAGCTGGATTTCTGGGAGATAACATTTTAGGTAGTGATTTCTCTTTCCGGATTATAGTTCGGGAAGGGGCAGGAGCTTTTGTCTGCGGAGAAGAAACAGCTTTGATTGCTTCTATTGAAGGTAAAAGAGGTATGCCCAACCCTCGTCCTCCTTATCCTGCCTATCGGGGTCTGTGGGGTAAACCTACAGTGATCAATAACGTTGAAACTTTGACCAACGTGCCGATAATCATGCTCCGGGGAGCAGATTGGTTTCGCTCTTTTGGCACCGCAAGTAGTGCGGGAACTAAAACTTTTGCCCTGGCCGGTAAAATTAAAAATACCGGGTTGGTAGAAGTTCCTATGGGAGTTACCTTGCGAGATTTGATTTTTGGTATTGGAGGAGGAATACAGGACGACAAAAAGTTCAAAGCGGTGCAGATTGGAGGGCCTTCAGGAGGATGTTTAACTGAGAGACATCTTGATTTACCCATTGATTACGATTCCCTATCTGGAGCAGGGGCTATTATGGGGTCTGGTGGGTTAGTAGTATTAGATGAGGATACCTGTATTCCAGAAGTGGCTCGCTTTTTCATGAACTTTACTCAAAATGAATCTTGTGGCAAATGTGTTCCTTGTCGAGAGGGAACTAAACATATGTTAGGCTTGTTACAGAAAGTAGTAAAGGGAGAAGCCACCACTTCTGATCTGGAACTTTTAGAAGAGACCGCCCAGGTGGTAAGGGATTCCTCTTTGTGCGGTTTAGGCAAAACTGCTCCGAATCCTGTTCTTACCACTCTTTTTTATTTCCGGGATGAGTATTTAGACCATGTGGTCCACAAGGTTTGCCCTGCTCATATTTGCCAGGCTATGAAAGAATACAGGATTGACCCGGAAAAGTGCCGTGCTTGTGCCAAGTGTGCGCGAGTTTGTCCGGTATCCTGCATTTCTGGCCGTCCTCGGGTGCCTTATGTTATAGATCAGGAAAAGTGTACTAAATGTGGGGCTTGTTTTGAAGCCTGTCCCTTTGATTCCATAATTGTGGAGTGGAGGAAAAAAGAAGATGAATGAAAAAATAGCTAAAAAAGCAGTAGTGGTAGATGGGCAAGAAATTATTTTAAACGGTGAAAAGAATATTCTGGAAGTAGCCAAGAAAGCCAACATCGAAATTCCCACTTTTTGTTATCATTCTGACCTCAGCGTTTATGGAGCTTGTCGAATGTGCCTTGTGGAGGTGGAAGGGCGAGGTCTTATGCCTGCTTGCTCCACTTCTCCTGAGGCGGGGATGGTGATAAAGACTACTACTTCTCGAGTTCTTCAGGCCCGGCGCATGATAGTAGAATTTTACCTGGCTAATCATGAGAGAGATTGCACAGTTTGCGAGAGAAACCTTAACTGTCGCCTGCAGGCAATCGCTGCTTCACTGGGAATAGACGAAGTTAGATTCGGAGAGAGAGAAGAAAAGTTACCCAGGGATACTTCTACATTTTCTTTAGTCCGGGACCCTAATCGTTGTATTCTATGTGGAGATTGTGTGCGAGCTTGCAAAGAAATAGAAAATATTGGAATTTATGATTTTACTCAGCGAGGCTCTCAAACCAAAGTGGAACCTGCTTTTGGGAAAAAACTCTCAGAAGTGGAGTGCGTTTATTGCGGGCAATGCTCCGTTCGTTGTCCTACCGGTGCTTTAGTAGTAAAATCAGAGGTCAATAGTGCCTGGGAAGCTGTTCTTGATTCTGATTTGATGGTGGTGGCTCAAATTGCTCCAGCTGTGCGAGTAGCCATAGGAGAGGCTTTTGGACTTCCTCCAGGAGAAATTACTACTGGTAAAATCGTAGCTGCTCTGAAGAAAATTGGTTTCGATCGGGTTTATGATACAGCTTTCAGCGCTGATTTAACCGTAATAGAAGAAGCTGAAGAGTTTTTCAGGCGCTTACAAAAAGGAGAGAGGCTTCCTCAGTTTACTTCTTGTTGCCCCTCCTGGGTAATATATGCGGAGAGAAATTATCCTTTTTATCTGGAGAATCTTTCCTCGGCTCGTTCTCCCCAGCAGATGTTTGGATCGGTAATCAAGAATTTCATTTATGAAGCGGAAAATACTCCTCGGGAGAAAATAGTTTCTGTTTCCATAATGCCCTGTACAGCCAAAAAATTTGAAGCTCGACGTCCAGAGTTCATTCACGACGAAATTCCCGATGTAGATATAGTTTTGACTGCTCAGGAAACCATTAGAATGATAAAAACTGCTAATATCGATTTTAAAGAATTAGACCCACTTCCTTTTGATGTTCCTCTGGGGGCAGGAAGTGGAGCAGGAGTTATCTTTGGAGTAACAGGAGGAGTAACGGAAGCGGTTCTGAGATACGCTTATGAACGTCTGACTGGCCAGGAGCTGAAAGAGGTAGAATTTAAGGGAGTAAGAGGCATGGATAGCACGAGAGAAGCAGAAGTAGATTTTGGAGGAAGGAAAGTCAAAGTAGCTATTGTTCACGGTTTAGCCAATGCTCAGAAGCTGGTAAAAGATATGAGAAGTGGCGAGAGATATTATGACTTTGTGGAAGTGATGAATTGTCCTGGAGGTTGTATTGGAGGGGGAGGAATGCCCCTTGAGTATCCTGATTACCAGGAGGTTTTACGCCGCAGAGCAGAAGGTCTCTACAACGCCGATCGTCTGAGTGTGGTTCGTAAAGCTCAGGATAATCCCTCCATTAAGTTCTTATACGAAAAGTGGTTGAAAGAAGCTAATAGTGAAATTGCAGAACATCATCTTCATACTTACTATTACTCCCGTCGTCGAATTAGTGATGAGATGATTCGCATTCAGGAAGCCAAAAGTGCTCAGAAAGTGGATATTGCAGTTTGTGTAGGCACCAGTTGTTATCTCAAAGGCTCCTATGACCTTCTTCAGGAGTTACTGGAGTTAACTAAAGAATATGGAGTAGAAGACAGGGTGAGCGTGGGAGCTACTTTCTGTTTAGAGCGGTGTACTGAAGGCCCCAATATTCGGATTAACGAAGAAGTATTTTCAGGGATAAGTAAGGACAATCTTCGGCAAATTTTTGAAGAAGCGGTTTTAAGTAAATTAGTAGCTGAGACTCATTGACGGATAGAAGTAGTTTGCGTATAATGTATAGGGTTTTTGAAAGGTAAGGGGCTGTAGCGCAGTTGGGAGCGCGTCTCCTTGGCGTGGAGAAGGTCACGGGTTCAACTCCCGTCAGCTCCACCAGATGATAAGCTCGCCCCCGGGGGCGAGCTTTTTTTGTGGGAGGTTTAAAGGTGCTCCAGGATTATGATTTTACAGAGATAGAGCTTAAGTGGCAGGAAATCTGGCAGAAAAAAAGGATTTTTGAAGTAGAAATAGATGAAAATAGGGAAAAGTACTATGTTTTAGAAATGTTTCCCTATCCCTCTGGCGAGCCGCATGTAGGCCATGCTAAGAATTATATTATCGGAGATGTGGTAGCCCGCTATTTCATGCGTCAAGGTTATAACGTTTTGCACCCTATGGGCTTTGATGCTTTTGGTTTACCGGCGGAAAACGCCGCTATCCAGCATGGTATTCATCCTGCTATCTGGACCCAAGATAAAATTAACCAGATGAGGGAGATATTGAAGCGATTGGGTATCAGCTATGACTGGAGAAGAGAGGTTATAACTTGTGAGCCCGATTATTACCGTTTCACTCAATGGTTTTTCCTTCTTTTCTACAAAAATGGTCTGGCTTATAAAAAAGAAGCTCCAGTTAACTGGTGCCCTTCTTGTTCTACGGTTTTAGCTAATGAGCAAGTAATAGATGGAACGTGTGAACGCTGTGGAACAGAGGTGGTTCGCAAAAAACTTGATCAATGGTATTTTCGAATTACTCGTTATGCCGAAGATTTACTAAAAGACATGGATCTTTTAGGAAACTGGCCAGAAAAAGTTTTAACTATGCAAAAAAACTGGATAGGTAGAAGCGAGGGGGCATATATTGATTTTCTCCTGGATAATGGTGAAAAAGTTACCGTTTTTACCACTCGTCCCGACACTATCTACGGTGCGACTTTTTTTGTTCTGGCTCCTGAACATCCTCTGGTAGATGAGCTGGTAACCGGTACTCCCTATGAGGAAAAAGTGAAAGAGTTTCGGGAAAAAATGGCTCGGAAAAGTGAGGTAGAGCGTCTCTCCGATGTTACCGAAAAAGAAGGAATGTATATCGGCCAGGAAATTTTAAATCCAGTAAGTGGAGAAAAAATTCCCATTTGGATAGCTGATTATGTGCTCTTAGAATATGGAACGGGAGCAGTAATGGCTGTTCCAGCACATGATGAACGGGATCATCAATTTGCTCAAAAATATGGTCTTCCAATTAGACCGGTGATCAAAAAGATAGATGGAGACGAATACTGTTTTACTGAGCCAGGTATCATGGTAAATTCTGGCCCTTTTTCTGGTCTACCATCTGAAGAGGGTAAAAAGAAAGTAATAGAGTTTTTAGAGGAAAGAGGAATAGGTAAAGGTGCAGTGTCTTATCGTCTGCGAGATTGGTTAATTTCTCGACAGCGCTACTGGGGAGCACCTATTCCCATAATATATTGTGAGCGCTGTGGAGAGGTGCCAGTGCCGGAGGAAGATTTGCCAGTATTGCTGCCCCCGGATGTAGATTTTCTGCCTGGTGGTCCTTCCCCTCTGGCTCGAAGTCCAGAGTTTGTTAATACTACCTGTCCTCAGTGCGGAGGGAAGGCCAGGCGAGAGACTGATACTATGGATACTTTTGTTTGTTCTTCCTGGTATTATTTGCGCTACACCTCTCCGGAAGCAAAAGATAGACCATTCCGCAAGGAAGATGTAGATTACTGGATGCCAGTAGACCAGTATATAGGAGGGGTAGAGCATGCTATTCTTCATCTTCTTTACTCTCGTTTTTTTACTAAAGTGCTTAATGATTTAGGTTTAGTTGATTTTCGGGAGCCATTTTCTAACCTTTTTGCCCAGGGTATGATTACCAAGGGTGGAGTTAAAATGTCTAAGTCTAAAGGAAACACGGTAAGTCCTCGAGAAATCATTAACCGTTTTGGTGCTGATACGGTAAGGGTGTTTATTCTCTTTGCCGGACCTCCGGAGCTGGATATGGAGTGGTCAGATCAAGGAGTGGAAGGAGCCTTTCGATTTTTAAATCGGGTGTGGAGAACAGTAGGTAGAGTTATTGAATTTCCAACGCAGGAAATTGAGATAGATGAAGGAAGAATGGAAGCTCTGGAACGTAAAGTACATCAAACTATTTTCCGGGTAACTCGAGACATCCAGGAAAAGTTCCACTTTAACACTGCTATCAGCTCTTTGATGGAGCTTTTGAACGAGATGATTGATTATGTGCGATTTTTAGAAGAGAAAGGAGCTAGCTTTGAAGAAAAAGAAATACTGGTTTTCGCTTCTCGAACCTTGGTTTCTCTTCTAAATCCTATTGCTCCTCACCTGAGTGAAGAGCTCTGGCAGCTTCTAGGGGAAAAAGACTTGCTTTCCACAGAGAGCTGGCCTGTTTATCAAAAAGAAAAAATGTATGAAGAAGAAGTAGAAGTGATAGTGCAAATCAACGGCAGAGTGAGGAGTAAGGTGGTGGTCTCCAGAGGTTCTTCTAAAGAAGAGGTTTTAGCTCTGGCTTTGCAGGATGAAAAAGTAAAAAGCTGGCTAAATCATGGGGAAATTAAAAAAAGCATTTATGTACCAGACAAATTAATCAATCTGGTGGTGGGATGAGGTGGATTTTTCTCGTGAGGAAAGATTAGCACTTTTAGTAATTTCTTTGGTGGTAGTTTCAGGGCTGGGATTTATAGCTTGGAGGAATTTTTCTACACCCGGGGTCAGTGAAGAAACATTACTTGTTATTCAAGTGGATGGAGCAGTAAACTCTCCGGGTATTTATAGAGTCAAATCCGGAACTCGCATTTTTGAAGCTCTGGAACTGGCAGGGGGAACTAAAAAGGATGCTCAGACTGAAGACATGAATTTAGCTCTTCCCGTTTATGATGGACAGAGAATATCTATTCCCTCTTCTACTACTACTTCTCTAAAAGATAGAGCTGCCACTCCTGAGGTGCGGTCAGCTCTTCAAATGGTAAACGTTAATACTGCTTCTCAAAAAGAGCTGGAATCTTTACCGGGGATTGGTGAAGTGATTGCCCAGCGCATCATAGAATACCGAGAACAGAATGGCTCTTTTTCTCGTTCTGAGGAACTTCTTAAAGTAAAAGGTATAGGGGAAAAGAAGCTGGAGGCAATAAAAGATTTGATTACCTTTTAATTGCGGTTTTCTGCATAGATAGCAGAGCCGAACAACAGATGGCGTCCCCTTGTGACCTCCTAGAAAAAACAAAAATATAGAATTGTCTACGGTGTAAGATTAAAGAAGACTAAAAAGGTGAGAAAAAAATTAAAGAAATTTTTACGCTAAAGAAAAGGCACTCCAGTGTTGTGGTGGTTGGTTTCAATTTTGGATTCTCACAAGAGAAAATATGAAATTACCTACCACACCATACAAAAAAAGATAACATCCTGCAGTAACAGCATACAAAATCACTCCGAGATTGCGCTGTGGTCATAGGGATGAGCTTTCCAAAAAGAGTAGGCTATAGTGATTTTTATGATTAACTATGCTTCCCTAATAAGCTGTGTTTTCTTCCTCTTCCTTTTCCTTTTCGGAATAAGAAACATCTCTAATGCTTATATCTATTTTATTAACCGTCATCCCGGTTTTATTTTCGATTACCTTTTTTACTTCTTTTTGTACTTCTTTCGCTACTTCAATTAAAGAGGAGTCAATATTAACCACTAAAGATATTTCTAAATTTACCGTTTTATCTTTTAGCTCTACTTTCACCCCTTTGTTAATATCTTTTCTACCTACTAGAGTGCTTAAGGGAGCAGCAGGTAATCCCCCCATGCTGGTTACCCCGGGAACTTTCATAGTGGTGATAGCTGCCAGAGTAGCTATAATATCTGGAGAAATAGTAATTTCTCCCGCTATTTCTTCCTCTTTGATCATCTCTTCTTTGTTATTTTCCGTTGTCATTTCTTCTACATTATTCTGTGCTGTCATCTCTTCTTTTCTTTCTTCCATAGATTTAACACCTCCTTTTTTATAGGACCTACACACTTCCATTACATTTTACAACAAAATGATAAAAAATAGAACTGTAAATAACGTTTACTTCTCTCTTCGACTAAAAAATACATATTAAAGACCTTTATAACAGGAAAGACTTTATACTACTTGTAAATATAATCACGCAAAAGATTAGGATTGGAAAAGGGTTTTTAAGACGGATTTAAATAAATGATTTTCTACAGCAAACTGATTTATACGAGATATAGCTCTTATGAGGGCAGCGATAACCTTAAAAGAAGAAATGGTTTAGCGATGAATTTACTGGTTTTTTGAAAAAAGTAATTGGGGAGTAATATTGTGAGCTCATGAGGTGCTGCATGAATGCTTTATGGGTGGTCACACTATATGTTGTGGAGGGAGCAATATATTGAACAAGATAAACTTATCTTTTGAAACTGAAACCCCCAGGTTTACGTATAAAGAATCAGGTGAAGAGTATGGATATAATGGATACAAAAGAAGAGAAACTTATTGAATATCTGGAAAGCTTACCTCAGCTTGAGGTAAGCGAAGATTTTGCTCAGCAAGTTATGCACCGAATAGAAGGGCGCAAAAAGCGTTCGTGTTATGCTGATTATAAAAAATGGGCAGTGGTCTCTTTAGCGGCTGTGTTTCTCGTTTTGATTTTCTTTAGCGATCTTCCTTTGCTTCCTGAGCTGGAGATTTCTCCTTCTCTAGGTTATCGGAAAATAGAGTTGGTTTTTTATTCTCCTTCTCAAAGCTCCCGAACAGTAGCAGTAGCAGGAGATTTTAGCGGTTGGGACTACCTGCAAATGGAGAAAGTTAAAGAAGATTGTTGGAGAATCACGTTAAAGGTTAAACCAGGTAAATATCAGTATGGTTTTTTAGTAGATGGTAAAGAATGGGTAGCTGACCCCAATTCTTTCCGACAGGTTCCCGATGGATTTGGGAAATTTAACTCGGTGCTGGTGGTTAACGGTGAATCGAGCTCATGAAGAAAGAGATTTTTGTTTTATTCCTTGTCTTTTTCTTGTTTTTTGTGGGAATAGCTCCCCTATGGGCGGCAAGCGACCCTTTTTCTCTCATTGAAAAATCCTCTTATCCAGAAGAGGATAAGGAGTATCTTCGGGACCAGGTAGATTCTTTAATAAAAGAAGCACAGGAAAAAAATCTTCCTCTCTCTCCCATTGTTTCCAAACTCAAAGAAGGTTTAACCAAGAAAGTCACTCCTAATGAACTGGTGAAAACTTTGAATCATAAAAAGGATTCTCTGGAGAAAGCTCAGGAAATTTTGCAAAGGAATGGGGTGAAAGAAGAAGATTTAATAATCAATTTGGCTTTATCTCTAGAGTTATCCGTTTCTCCTGAGGTAGTAGAAGAAACTTTAAACAAAGCCTTGGCTAATGATGGAAAGCGTTTGCAGTTGATAGTGGATTCCCTGTCTTCTCTTTTAGAGATGGGGGTGGATCCGGAGAGAGCTGGGGAGATCGTAGAAAAGGTGGCAGATAAGAATCTTTCCTCTCGAGAGATGAAAAAGATGGCTCAACTCCTCGAGAGGGCCCGCAGAGCAGGAGCAGATTCTGAACAAGTTGCCAAAGTATTAGCTGATGCTCTGGATAAATATGACAATTTTAATCTTGTAGAGATGGAAGTCCAACAGTTTATTGCTTCTTCTCGGGAAAAACCAGCTCTTCGGTCGGGACAAGGGGTGACAGTTTCTTCACCGGGAATAACCTCTGGAGGCACTCCAGCACAAGAAGGAGGAACACCTCTGGAAACTACTACTACCCCATCTCCTACGGGTAAACCTCCTATCCAGGAAGGAGGAACGCCTTTGGAAACCGCTCCTTCCTCTGAGACAAAACCCCCGGTAGGAGAGGGAGGAGGAACAGCTGGAGAGCAGCAGTCCTCCTCTACAGGTAAACCTCCGGCACAAGAAGGAGGAACACCTTTAGACTGATCCCTAAACTAGGGAGGCTATTAAATTCCCTACTTCAGAAGTGGTGAGTCCCATTTGCCCGGCACTCATACTTTTGATTTTTCCACTTTCTAAAGCTTTAATCAGGGCTTCCTCTACTTTTTGAGCCGCTTCTTCTTCTCCTATATGAGATAGTAGCATTTGCAAAGCAGAAATGGCTGCCAATGGATTGATCATATTTTTCCCCGTGTATTTAGGGGCGGAACCCCCGATAGGCTCAAACATAGAAACTCCCTCGGGGTTGATGTTGCCACCGGCTGCTATTCCCATACCTCCTTGAATCATAGCTCCTAAATCAGTAATGATGTCGCCGAACATGTTATCGGTTACTATTACATCGAACCACTCGGGGTTTTTGACCATCCACATGGTAGTAGCATCTACATGAGCATAGTCAGTTTTAATATCGGGATATTCCTGAGCTACTTCTTGAAAAGTTCTTTCCCATAAGTCAAAGGCATAAGTTAAAACGTTGGTTTTACCGCACAGGGTGAGTTTATTATTTTTATTTCTTTTTCTGGTAAATTCAAAAGCAAAACGAATGCATCGTTCTACTCCCCGACGAGTGTTGATAGATTCCTGGGTTGCTACTTCGTGAGGGGTACCTCGATGCAAGACTCCTCCTGCTCCTACGTATAAGCCCTCGGTATTTTCTCTCACCACCACGAAATCTATGTCTTCTGGCCCTTTATCTTTGAGGGGGGTCCACACTCTGGGATAAAGTTTTACTGGTCGGAGATTAATGTACTGGTCTAAAGAAAAGCGCAGTTTCAGTAAAATTCCTCGCTCCAGAATTCCTGGCTTTACTTCAGGATGCCCTATGGCTCCCAGATAAAGAGCGTCTAATTGCTTGAATTCTTCAATAGCCGAATCGGGTAAAGTTTCTCCTGTTTTAAGATAATGTTCTCCTCCAAAGGGATAAAAAATAGTAGTGTAAGAAAAACCTGACTTTTTAGAAACAGCTTCTAAAACCTTGAGTCCTTCTCTTACTACTTCTGGTCCTGTCCCATCTCCGGGTATCTCGCCCAGGCGATAAGTTTTCATTTTTTTCTACTTTCTGTTGTTTTTGGTCTATATTTTATCATTTTCCTTTTACTTTTGCTGACTTCGTAACTGTCATCAAACATTTTTTACCCATCTTTAGCAATTATGCTGATGAACTGTCATTCTTCCTGAAAAATTAATATTTCAAATTGCCGAGTGCGCATAGTACAGTTTTTTGGGATTATGAGGGGGGTTTCCCCCTCTCGACAAAAATTGAAT
>NZ_JAAYFP010000175.1:0-19183 GCF_012728195.1 Candidatus Sordicultor fermentans | reverse complement strand
TACTAAATTAAGCTTGCCATTAGCTCATCATCTGTCTTTTCAAGCTTTTCATACCCCTATGAAATCTCTAAAGTAACTGGTATTTTCTTCAAGAAGTGCTCCTGCAATTTTCCTGCTCGATTTTCTTATAACAAGTCTTGGCTTTAAGACTACCACCTCCTTTTTAATTTTTGCAGCTCCGCTCAATTTGCGAAGAAGTAGCTGAGCAGCAGTAGAGCCGATAGTGTATATTGGTTGAGAAATAGTTGTTAATGGAGGGTCCATAAGAGGAGCCCACTCCAAATCATCAAAGCCAACAATTCCTATTTCCTCTGGAATTTTAATTTTAAGCTCTTTTAAGACTAGAAGCGCTCCTGTCGTCCTTATACTGTTGACTATAAAAATAGCATCTGGAAGAACTGAAAAAGGAAGGATATACAATTAAAGCTGCCTGTGAAGCTCTGGGTATAGCAAGAAGCAGTTATTACGCATCTCGGAAAGAACAGACAACTGAAAAAGCAGAAAGAAAAGTTAAAGAAAAAGATGCAGAGATAATAGAGAAGATAAAAGAAATCAAGACTCTTCATCCTTTCTGGGGATACAGAAGAAAACTCTTGGCTGAGGCACCAGGAAAACATAGTTATCAATGAGAAACGAGTAAGAAGGATTATGAAGGAAGAAAATCTAATGATGGAAGCTAAGAAGTACAAAGCTAAAAGAACTCCCCAGAGGAGAAAGAGAGAGCAGAAAGACCACATGAGATTTGGGGAATAGACATGACTAAATTCATGGTATCTGATTTAGGGTGGGTCTATTTAGTCATAGTAATTGACTGGTATACCAAAAAAATAGTAGGCTGAGTTTGCTCTCGCGGTAGAGCTGAGGAGTGGAAAAGAGCCCTCCATATGGCAGTAAATAGAGAATTTCCCCAGGGGGTAAGAGGAGAGAACTTGAAACTGGTCAACGATAATGGCTCTCAACCCACCAGCAGATCATTTATGAAAGATATGGTGCTTTTGGGAATAGAACAGATCTTTACTTCCTATGATAACCCCAAAGGTAATGCGGAAACAGAGAGGATGATGAGAACCATAAAAGAAGAAGTGATTTGGATTAATGAATTTACCAGCTTAGAAGAAGCCCAAGAGGTTATTGGTCAATGGATAGAAGAAGATTACAACCAATTCTATCCCCATTCTAAACTGGGATATAAATCTCCTCGAGAGTTTGAGAAACAATACTATGAACTTCAAGGAGGGAGAGCTCTTAACCTCTATACTTTTGGAGGGTAAAATATGTCTTGACTTATGGGGCGCATTATAGTTTATTTATTTCTTTCTTTCTTTTTGAGTCATAGGTAATTCCATTTTATTACTAAAGGGACATTTTCACGAGAATTTTAAGGGCGACATTATCACAGAATAACTACAATAACTACATGAGGCATTGACAAAAAGAGTAGGAAGGTCTAGAATTTTGGAAAAGTTCGTTCCCGGGTCGAACAAACAAATAAAATATGGTTACTCTCAGTAGCTCCAAAATTAATGACATACATAAGAAAATGATCTTCCGCTTTATTTGGGAAGAGGGGAAAGTTTCTCGTTCTCAGATCGGAAAAGCCTTTGGTCTCAGCAAATCTACTGTTTCCGGAATTGTTCGAGAGTTGATAGAAGAGGGGCTTATTGTGGAGAGTGGGTGGGGAAACTCTTCTGGAGGAAGAAGATCGGAACTTTTATCCCTCAATCCTTATGGTCCCTTAATTTTAAGTGTTTTTTTGAAAGATGGAGGAGAGGGAGAGGTAGCAGTGATAAATTTATTAGGAACAGTACTAGATAATAGGCATTTCTATCTCTCCTCAAAAGAAGATGCTAAAGAAACAGTAACTAAGATATCTTATTTTCTTCGTTTTTTTCTTTCTTCTTACCCTGAGAATTGTTTTTTGGGTATAGGGTTGGGAGTTCCTGGGATCGTCGATCATAAACAAGGGACAATTTCTTATTCTGCGCATCTAGGATGGAGAGAAGTTCCATTGAGTAAAATGATTATTTCTTGTCTTCCAACAGATCTACCCTTAATAGTTAGTAACCGTACCATAGCCGCTACTTTAGGGGAAATGTGGTTTGGAAAAGGGAAAGAAGCGCAAAATTTTATATGTATTAATAGCGGAGAAGCCGTAGGAGCAGGGATAGTAATCGATGGTCACATTTACCGAGGATTAAGAGATGGAGCGGGGGAAGTAGGGCATGTTGCCCTACTTTCAGGGGAAAAAGTTTGCTCTTGTGGAAAAAGGGGATGCATAGAATCGGCTATATCGCTTTACTCTTTAATGAAAGAGTTGGGAGAAGAATATCAGGGAGAGGCGGCAGCTGCTAGTTTTTTGGGAGAAAAAAAAGATGATCTTAGGATTCAAGAGCTTCTCTATAATGCTTTTTCCTTGATTGGAGAATTATCAGCACTTTTAATTAATGTTCTTGCTCCAGAAAAGATAATTTTAACTGGAGAAATGGCTCGAATCGATCCGGATAATCTCCTTAGATTGGTGAGAAAAAAAGTAGAAGAAAAAGCTTTAGGATTATTGGCTGATGAAGTAAAAATAGAGGTTAGTAACTTGAATAGAGAACAGGAAATTCTTTGGGGAGCAGCCCTGGTAATGGAAAATATTTTTAGTTTGCCTCGTCTAAGTAAAAAGTGAAGTTAATTTGAAGGAGGATTGAAATGGATAAAATTGGTTGTGGAGTAATTGGTGCTGGTACGTGGGGAGAAGCTCACGCTCGAATTTTCTCTAGTGAACCTTATTCTGAACTTATTGCAGTATGTGATCTTGTGGAGGAAAAAGCTCGTCACCTGGCACAAAAGTATGGAGCTAAGCGCTGGTATACTGATATTGAGAAGCTGTTAAAAGACCCCGATATCCAGGCAGTAGGAATTACTACTCCCGATTTTGCCCATCGGGAACCTTTCGTAGCTGCTTGCCAAGCGGGAAAAGATATACTGGTAGAAAAGCCCTTGGCCACTAACAAAGAAGACCTTGAGGCGATGAAGGATGCTTTCCAAAAATCTAGTTCTCGAGTAATGGTAGACTTTCATACTCGCTGGAATCCTCCTATTGTGATAGCCAAAGAGAGCATAGATAAAGGAGAATTAGGTGAGTTAATCTCTATGTATTATCGCTTAAATGATATCGTTTACGTTCCTACTCAAATGTTATCCTGGGCAGAAAAATCTTCCATTCTGTGGTTTTTGGGGAGTCATACTGTAGATACCCTGCGCTTTTTGTCTAATAGTGAAATAACACGGGTTTATTCAGTATCTCGCTCTAAAGTGCTTGTTCAAAAAGGAATCAATGTTCCTGATATTTATCAGAGCATATTAGAATTTGAAAATGGAGTTATTGCTACTATAGAAAATAACTGGATTATCCCTAATACCAACCCCCATTGGAATGATATAAAAATTAATATCTTGGGAAGCAAGGGAATGATCAACATGGACCTTACTAACAATCAAGCTATTGAACGATACTTAGAAGATAAAAGTGATCATCCCGACATTTTAATTATGCCTCTTATTCATGGAAAAGCTAGTGGTTTTGCCCATGAAAGTATTAGAGATTTTGTTAACAGGCTATATGCGAAGCAAGAGTTTATAGCTGGTTTTGAAGATGGTTATCGGGTTAGTATGGTTGTATTTTCTCTTTTATCTTCAGCAGAAAAGAAAATCCCTCAGGAGGTAACCTATGATTGAGGAGGTGATAAAGAGTATAGAAGTAAGCCTTTTCTTCTGACTACTCTGATATCTCTTTTTTTAGGGACTTTGACTGCTTATGGATTGGCTAGATTCAATTTTTCCCGGAAAGAAGATTTAGCCTATTGGATTTTATCGCTTCGTATGCTTCCTCCCATGGCGGTGGTTATTCCTTTTTTCCTCTTGGGTCGATTCCTAGGTTTATTAGATACTCATATTTTACTAGTCATTGTTTATCTAAGCTTCAATATTCCCTTTACTATATGGATGATGAGAGGTTTCATTGAGGATATTCCTAGAGAACTAGAAGAGGCAGCCTGGGTAGATGGTTGCTCTCGCTTTCAAGCTATTTGGCGAATCATATTTCCCCTTGTAGCTCCAGGTTTAGCTGCCACCGCCATTTTTTGTGTAATTCAATCTTGGAACGAGTTTGCCTTAGCCTTCTTTCTCACCAGCTTTAATGCTCGAACTGTTCCTACAATGGTAACCTTTTTTCTCTCAGTTTTAGGAGTGATATGGGGAGAAATGGCAGCAGTAGGAGTTATTGCCACTTTACCGGTTTTAATTTTTGCTATAATCGTTCAGAAGTATCTGGTCCGAGGTCTAACTTTTGGAGCAATAAAAAGCTAATACTATAATACTATACCCCAACAATTGACTCGATGAGGGGGTACCAGGCCCTCTTGCTATCTATGGTGGTTATTTTTTGTTGAATATCTTCATCTAAAGGATGAAGCATAGCAGATTCGGGGATGACAGGCCGGAAGTTATACCGAAGGAGTATTTTCCACTCTTCCCTGTTATCGGGAGAGGACAAACAATCTATTTTTCTCTCTTCTCCTACCAATCTTAAGCTTTTTACTAAAACCTTTTCTTTAGCTTCTTGGTTAATACCGTACCAGTCACTTAAATAGATGATGGGTTCTGAATCTTTGTCAGTGGTAATTTCTCCCTCAGTAATAGTAAGAGTAGCCAGAAGATGGTTATTTTCATCTTGCAAAGATATTAACTTAGTAGGCAGACAAGCAGGTCTTTTCGCTTTTCGCCACATCCATTGTTCCTCGGAAAAGTAAACAAAGCCATTATAGGAAGATAAGTTTTGATTTAGAAATTCTCTCACCCTTTGATGAGGGCTTTCTTTCCCTTCCCGGTCATAGAAAGGTTTTTCTCCTTTTTCTCGCTGTAGATGAAAAATCCTCTTGAAATCAATGTATCCCAATCTCTGGTAGAGATAAAATTGAGGAGATTCGGGAACGGTATAGAGATAGCCCATTCGACATTCTTTTTCTGCCATGATTTTCTCTGCTTCTTTAAGAAGAGCCGAAGCTAAACCTCTTCGACGATAATCAGGGTGAGTCATAACTGTATCGATAATACCCACTGGTGTTAGCTCTCCCTCCAAATAAATGTGGGATAGAGTAAGAAAGAGGCTAGATACCACTTTATCTTCATATAGAAAAAGGAGGATGTTTTCTAAACCTAATCCTGGGCGTTCTATATACCATTCTAAAAAATCTCTGCTAGTTGGTAACACTCCAGGGTAAGCGCCAAAAGAAAGAGAATGGAGATACAAAAGTTCTTCTACGATATTTTTTACCTCTGAACCCCGACTCAATTTATACATAAGTGTCTACCCCCTTGTCATTACTCCGTTTATAAATACGGCTTCTACTTGAAAGTGGTTATCGAATACCACGATATCAGCTATTTTGCCTTTCTCAATACTACCCAGTTCTTTTTCTTTTCCCACCAGCTGAGCAGGGATAAAACTTCCCATCTCGGCCAACTGGGGTAGGGGGATAGAGAATAACTCTTTCAAATTATAAAGCATTTGAGGGAGAAGAAAGGTACTACCGGCTAAAGTTCCTGAAGGTAGGTAAGCCATCCCTTCCCTTACTTCTACTTTTTGTCCACTTAATTCATACACACCTTCTGGCAAGTTACTTACTTTCAGAGCATCGCTTACTATGCAAAGGTGGTCGGGGGCTTTACATTTCAGAGCTATTTTTATTACTTCCGGTTTTACATGAATTTTATCGGCAATAATTTCGGCATATATTTCATCGTTTCCCAGGGCAAAAGCTAAGAGATTGGGTTGGCGATGGTGAAGAGGGTCCATACCGTTGAAAAGGTGAGTTACCATTTTAGCTCCCCTTTCCCAGGCTCGCTTTGAGGTCTCATAATCTGCTTCACTGTGTCCTAAGGAAATCAAAATGCCGTTTTGAGCTAAATATTCGATGGCTTCAAGTGCTCCGGGAAGCTCAGGAGCTATGGTTATTCTTTTAATTACCCCTTCTCCTTTTTGGATTAAGGATTTTATTTCTTCTTCGTGGGGTTTTCTTAAATAGGTAGGGTCATGAGCTCCTCTCCTCCCTAATGATAGATAAGGGCCTTCGAGGTGAAGGCCCAGAACTCGAGCTCCCTCTCTGGAAGCCATTATCTCAGATTTAGTTTCTTCAATAATTTTAAATAAAGTAGCTAAATCAGCAGTTAAAGTGGTGGGAAGAAAGGAAGTAACTCCAAAAGAGGGCAGAAGAGCACTAATTTTCTGAATACTTTTTACTCCACCTTCGGTAACATCCTCTCCTTGGAGGCCATGGAGGTGCAAATCCACAAGACCGGGGAATATGAAACTATCTTTAAAGTCATAAACTACTTCCAGGTCTTCATTCCCTGGATGAGGGAAAATGCCTTCGATACGACTTTCTCTCACCACCACCATTCCAGGAATTACTTCTCCGGGAGTGACAACTTTACCTTTAATTCCCCATCTCATATTTTCACTACCTTGGTCAGGTGTCTTGGGCTATCAGGATTTAATCCTTTATTTTTTGCTCGGTAGTAGCCCAGAAGTTGTAAGAAAGGCAAATATAATACCGGAAGAGAAAAATCATCTAAGGATTCTTCCGGAAATATTATTTCTATTGCGCGAGAAGAGTTAAGGGAGTTTTTTCCTAAGTGGAGAATGGTAGCTCCCAAATCTATCATCTCCATTACTACTTCTTTTTCCCAGGAAAAGGCTCTTTGTGAAGTTAGAGCAATGATTAAAGTTTTTTCATCTACTACTGATTTAGGACCATGTCGAAATTCCAGAAAATGAAAGGTCTCAGTGGGAGTCACACTCATCTCTTTGAGTTTTAGGGAACCTTCCCAGGCGACACCGTGGTAAGGACCATTACCTAAAAATATAAACTTATCAAAGGAAAGGTTAGATGCTAAGTCTTTTATGGCCTTTTCTCCAGATGGGAGATATTTTTCTAAAATTTCAGGGAGAGATGATAGGTTATCAATATTTTTGTTCGGCGGTAAAGACAAAAAGAGAAGAGATAACAGGATGCTTGAAAAAGATTGGGTCATCACTACACTTTCTTCTCGAGCGAAAGGAAGAGCCAGCTCATAATCGGCTACTTTTAAAAGAGAAGAATTTTCTTCGCAACTTATCCCTACAGTTTTCCCTCTGAACTTATCTTTGAAGTGCTGAAGAGCCTTGACTGTCTCTGTAGTTTCTCCTGAGCGAGAAATACCAAAGAGGAGATACTGGTTTTGAGGCAAAAATACTCCCTCGGGAAAAAGAAAAGTTTCCGAAGCAGGCACTCCTTTAGCAGGAACCTGTTTTCCTGCTTGCCAGAAATGACTGGCAACGAGAGAGAGGTTGTAAGAACTTCCGCATCCCGTAAAAACGACATTATCATGTGTTTCTGCTAAAAATTGAGAGAAATAGCTTTCTTTCTCCTGGAGATAATTTAGGGTCTTTCCCCAAGTAGTGGGTTGCCGGAGTATTTCCTGGTGAGTGTAATCCATAATTATTCCTCCTTTTATCCTTCTTGTTCAAGACCATTATATCTCATTTTTTTGTTGATGATGAGTTCAGTTGTAAAAACTTCGGTTCAAAATAAAAATTATGCTACAATGATGAAAGATATGAAAAAATTTACTATTACTGGTAAAATTACCTGGAAAATATTGGGGGCTGTTGTTTGGTTCTTTCTTATTTTTACAAAAGCTGACGCTCAGTCTTATGACTCACTTGCTTTGTATCTGTCTCAAAATGAAGATATCCCTTATTATCTGGCTCAAGCGATAGCTATCTATCCTCACGACCCTCGAGCTTTTACTGAAGGATTAGTTTATGAAAATGGTTTTTTATATGAAAGTACTGGTTTACATGGTGAATCAAGCTTAAGGAAGGTTAACCTTTCTACCGGAGAAATCATCCATTTAGTAGAAATTGAAGACCAATATTTTGGTGAGGGTCTTACTATCGTGGGTTCTACTTTAATTCAACTAACGTGGAAGTCAAGAGTTGCCTTACTTTATCACAAGGATAACTTAGAACCGGAAAAAACCCTCTATTACCCTTATGAGGGATGGGGTGTTACTTATGATGGAAGTCATCTTATTGTAAGTGATGGTTCTAATTTGTTGCGGTTTCTTAATCCTGTGGACTTTTCTTTAATAAGAGAATTGCCTGTTAGCTCAGGGGGAAAACTCATTGACCAGCTTAATGAGTTAGAATACATTAACGGTAAAATTTATGCCAACGTCTGGCATACTGATATTATTGTCATAATAGATTCTCAGGACGGTGAAGTGGTGGGGTGGATCGATGTTAGCCAGCTTGAAGAAAAGAGAAATACAAGGGAAGATGTTCCAAACGGTATTGCTTATGATGCTGAAAATAATCGCTTATTTGTGACTGGTAAGAGATGGTCTCATGTTTATGAGATACAGCTCCCGGAATTGATTAAATAGTTAAGCAGTTTATTACTATGTAAGACAAAAGCATAAAAATACACTGGAGTAAAAGCCTTAGTATTACAAGGCTTTTGCGATTAACTATATAAACTCAATAGCCAAAAAGGTATAAGCTGATTAAAGTGACTATTACTGACAAAAATACAGTCAGGGAAATTTCTTCTCTAAACCAGGAGCAGACTATTGCTGTAGCAATACCTGCTGCGGCCGCAGCAGGATAATTAGGAATAGCAGTTATTGCCCCCGGAAGTATCAATGCTCCCAGAGCAGCAGGAGAAA
This sequence comes from Candidatus Sordicultor fermentans, assembly GCF_012728195.1. Classification (NCBI taxonomy): domain Bacteria; kingdom Pseudomonadati; phylum Atribacterota; class Atribacteria; order Atribacterales; family Candidatus Caldatribacteriaceae; genus Candidatus Sordicultor; species Candidatus Sordicultor fermentans. The sequence continues at coordinate 10,426 of NZ_JAAYFP010000175.1, read as the reverse complement.
TATATCGGAGAAGTTTCTTAAGTGGTTTAGGAATATTAAGTCGAGAAAAGGCCAGTAAAGGAAGATAACGGGGAATAAAAGTAACTATCATCATTCCTATAATTATTTTAATGTTATTCATTGGTCCTCCTCTTCATCTTCATCTATTATCCAAGCTCCAATGCTTGCGGCTATTAGAATGGCCAGAATTATATTCCACCCCGGAGAAAAAATTTTGAGCCAGGCAAGACATGAATGCGTTAATCCTCCTATTACAGCAGTTATTGCCACCGAGAGAGATCTTTTAGCTTCAGGAACGAGAAGAGCGATGAAAAGAGCGTAAAGTGCCAATCCCATGCTGGCTTGAAGGATAGGGGGTAGTATATTACCAAATAAATAACCGGTGACAGTTCCTCCCACCCAGCTTACATAAGCTGAATATTCAAGGCCTAGGATAAAATCGACTTCTTTAGAGGCATGAGAGGTAGAAAGATATGCGAAAGACTCATCAGTTATGCCAAAACTTAAAAATGGAAGAAGCCATGGCTTTTCTTTTGCGGGCAAAATAGCAGATAGATGTGAACTCATAAGAAAATGGCGGAAGTTCATAATGAAGGTTGCTACAATGATTTGGATTGGCTCTGCACCTCCTTGGATAAGCTGCAGAGCCATAAACTGACTGGCACCGGCAAATACTAAGGCAGAAAAAAGAAATGTTTCCAGGAGAGTCAGGCCTGTTGATTTTGCTAATAACCCAAAAGTCACTGCGACTGGTATGTATCCAATAAAAATAGGGAGAGAAGCAATCATCCCTTCTCTAAACTTTGAGAGTGTATCTTTTCGTTCTGTGGAGTATTCTTCTATATCCTCTTCCATATAACCTGTTCACCTATCGCATTTTCTGAATTTTTCCTAATAATAGAAAATTATTATATCTCAAAAATAAAGAATAGGGTGTCACTTTTGATAATACAAGGGAGAAATTTGCTATTTTCCATCTTACTTTACTATAGCAAAGTAATAAGTATGGGTTCAAAGCGTTCACTGCTGTGGGTATCCCCACGGGAAGGGTAGAATATTGGCCAGAAAGCATTGAAGTGGATGAAAAGGAACATTAACTCTATAAAAGTTACTCAAAAATTATAAGTTAAGGAAGCAGTAAAGTAGTGAAACGGCACTGCTTTTACTATGACGCTTACTGTATCCTTGATCCTTTGCTCTTCTTTTTAGTTAACTTTTATCATCTGGCCAGTAGCAATGCATTCGGCAATCTCTTCCGGGGTCAGTTCTCCTGCTTTTACTTCTCCTAGCTTTTCTCCATTTTCTAACAGCACTATCCGGTCGGCCACTGGACATACGTGATGAACATTGTGAGTAATAAAAATGACCGAAGACCCTTTATTCCGGGCTTCTTGAATATGATTTAATGTGTTTCGTTGTTCCCGAATAGATAGATTACGTAGGGGCTCGTCCAGAATAAGAATTCTGGCTCCAAAATAAGCCGCTCTGCCAATGGCAATGGCTTGTCTTTCGCCTCCAGAGAGAGTTGAAACGAATTCGGTGGGAGAGCGAAGCTCAATTCCTATCTGTTTAAGACCAATCATACACTCACGATTCATCTTTTTTAAATCCAGGATTTCCAGAGGGCCTATTTTTTTGGTAGGTTCTTTGCCCAGGAAAAAGTTTCGAGCTACACTCATTTTCTCTATCAAGGAGAGGTCCTGGTGAACAGTTTCAATCCCCAGTTTGCGGGCTTCCTCAGGGGAATTGATATCTACTTTCTCACCCTGGAAATATATAGTTCCCCCATCGGGCCGATAGACTCCGGACAGGATCTTAATTAAAGTAGATTTACCCGCTCCATTGTCTCCTAAAAGTCCTACTACTTCCTGGTCGTAAACCTCAAAATCTACCCCCTTTAGGGCTCTAACCTTTCCAAACCTTTTTTGAATATTCTCCATTCTTACTAATGGCTGTTTCGGATTCATCTCTCCACCTCTTTATTCTCCCAGAATGGTACTTCTCAGCTTTAAATTTACCACGGCGGCTATAACCAAAATTATTCCCACAAAGGCGTTGTACCAATAGCTGGGGACACCTGCCATAACTAAACCAGTTCGAACCATCCCCATAATGCCTGCACCTAAGGCTGCTCCTATGATTGAACCATAGCCTCCGGTCATAAGAGTACCTCCAATTACTGAAGCTGCGATTGCTTCCAGCTCCATCCCCTGGCCAAAAGAGACGTTAGCCAAGCTAAATCGGCTAATGGCAATCACCCCTGATAAACCGGCTAAAACAGATGAAATCATAAAGCAGGCAGTTTTTACCTGGTTTACATTAACTCCCATAGTATAGGCAGCTAATTTCTTTCCCCCCGTGGCAAATACCCGGTTACCAAATACGGTGTGATTGAGAATAAAGGAAAAAACGACTACTATAGCTATAAACCAGAAATGGGATGGTCTAAATCTATAGGCCATAATTCCGGTTAACAAGCTGGGAACCAAGCTATCTCCAGCATAGGAAATAGAGCGTCCGCCAGTGATTCCCAGAAGAATCCCCCGCAAGAACATCATCATCCCCAGGGTAGCAATAAAAGAAGGAATACCTCCTCTCAATACTACTCGACTGTTGACAAATCCTATTAATAGGGAAACCAACAAGGCAACGATGAAGGCTAACAGGGAACCGAGAGGGAAGGTGAAAATGTTAGCTAAAGTAACAAAGACAAAACCAGCTGTGGCGTATGCACTACTGACGGAAAGATCTATTTCTCCTCCAATCATTAAGAAAGATATACCGACTGTCATAATACCTAATTCAGCTATAATGGTTAAAAGAGAAGTGATGTTTCGAAGAGAAAAAAATCGAGGAGCACAAATGGCAAAAAAAATAAAAAGGGCTAAAAAGGCTATTAATGCCCCGAATTCTGGAATTTTCCTCAATTCTTCAAAAGTCCATTTAGAACGGATGCCTTCATTTTGATGATGTGCTATTTCCTGGTTTTGTATAATTAACATTGTAGTTACCTCCTAGCCAGGTTGGGCGGGACCAGATGATCCCGCCACTTAGGTCTCTTACCGATAACCTTGTTTTGATAACTCCATTAGTTGAGGCACATTCTCAGCAGTAATAACTCCTGGTCCGGTAGAAACTGGTGCTGGTGGAGGAGTAAAACCATATTTAGCATGAAGGTAAGCAAATTCTACTCCTAAATAACCTTGCAAATATTGCTGCTGGTCAAGGGTGAACATTACCTGTCCTTCCTGAATATACTCCAGAACTTTTTCAGACATATCCATGGAGGCAATTTTTACTTCATTTCCTACATCTATTCCTTCATCTAGAAGTCGAGTTACAATAGCTTCAGTGCGGAGAGTATTAGTGCTAAAGATAACCTCGGTGTCGGGATGAGCGACGAGGTAAGCTAAGGTAATTTCAGCTCCTTGAACGGCATCGGCTGTAATATCAAGTGCTTCGGCCGGAATATCATTTTTCCCCAGCGTGTCAATGAATCCCTGACCTCTCAATTCGATATTACGAGCTCCGGGATGATGGTTGACAAACAGTGCTCGCTTGGGGGTAAATCGTTTTAGGGTTTCTTCAGCTGCTACCACTCCTATATGGTAAGAATCTTCTCCCACATAGGTTAAGACCGGGATCCGGTTTTCCGGTGGTTCGCGTAAGTCAGGAGCATTAATGGCAATTACCGGGAGTCCGTCAGCGATAGCAGTACGTAATACCTCATCCATTGCGTCAGGTTCGGTTAAGGTGCACACTAAGACATCTGGTTTACTGGCAACAGCAGCCTCAATATCAGCTATAAACTCGGTGAAATTGTATTCCGAGGGGCCAGTGTAGGTGACTTCCAGATCAGAATGGTTGGTAGCCGCATCCATTACTCCCTTTTCTACCCGTTTCCAAAAAGGATCAGCTATCCCTCCATGCACCACTACCCATACGTTAACCTCTTCTTCTTGGGCTAAACCAACTCCCAGAAGAAGAGTGGATAACAAAACTACCGTTAAAGCTAAAAGTAACTTTTTGCCAAATCTCATTTTTTAACCCTCCAATTAATTAAAAATTAGTCATCTCCAGCTTTTTAAGAAGCAATTCACCTGAACTAATCTTATCTTGCTTCTTCCAATTGTAACAACTTTATTTAACTCAAACAATTTTTGTCACATCACCTCCTTTTTATCAATTGGGGATGGCTTTTGTGTTGCGAGTTTATTTCTCAAAATTAGGCCGTTAAAATTTCTACCCCCCTTTTTTTGGAACCGTTTTCTAATTATAAAATAGTTTATAAGATTTGACAAGTAACTCGTTTTAAAAATATTATTCTGCAACTGATTTTCTATTAAAGTTCTACTGGAATCTTTATGATTTGCTATTGACAAACTGGTAAAAATACCTTACTCTGAAACCGGTTTTTATAATTGGTTCGATTCTAAAAAAACTAAGCCAGGAGTTATCATTTTGGGATAACCTTTTATCTCTGTTTTTTTAAACTTAAGAATTAAGAAATTAGCTAGCTTATCAAGGAAACGATTGAAAAACCCAAAGGACAAATAAAAGGTAAAAAGGGGTGACCGAAAAAGTGGAAGAAATTAACATAGGGATAATTGGTGTGGGCAGGATTGGACGACTTCATGCTCGTAATTTAAAATATCTAATCCCGGGAGCAAAAGTATTAGGAGTGGCGGATATACTGGAGGAAAGTGCGCGCGAAGTGGCTTCTCAGTTAGAGATTCCTATGGCAGAAAAGGATTATCGAGCTTTGCTCGATAATGATGACATTGATGCGGTAGTAATCTGTTCTTCTACTGATACCCATGCTCAAATAATCTCTGAAGCTGCTCAAGCAGGAAAACATATATTTTGTGAAAAACCCATTGCTTTGGAGCTGGATAAAATTGATCAGGCTTTAGCTGCGGTTAAAAAAGCTGGAGTTAAGCTACAGGTCGGTTTTAACCGCCGCTTTGATCCCAGCTTCAAAAAAGCCAAAGAGCTTGTGGCTAAAGGGGTGATTGGAGTACCTCATTTAGTGAGAATAACCAGCAGAGACCCTGAGCCACCTCCCATTAATTATGTTAAAGTATCGGGAGGAATATTTTTAGACATGACTATCCACGATTTTGATATGGCTCGCTACCTTTTGGGCCAAGAAGTAGTAGAGCTTATGGCAGTTGGCAGTTGCTTAGTTGACCCGGCAATTGGAGAGGCAGGAGATATCGATACTGCGATAGTTATATTGAAATATGAAAAAGGCGCCTGGGGAACAATTGATAATAGTCGAAAGGCAGTTTATGGCTATGACCAGCGGGTAGAAATCTTTGGCCCAGAGGGTTGCGTAACAGTAGGAAACCCAAGGCAAACCGAAGTGGCTATTAATGGTCCTGAAGATACCAGAACTGATAAACCACTGTTCTTCTTCGTGGAAAGATATCAAGAAGCATATTTAGCGGAAATGCAAGAGTTTATTAAATGTATCCAGGAGGATCGAGAACCCCCAGTAGATGGGTTAGACGGCAAAGTTGCAGTAGAAATGGGATATGCGGCTAAAGAGTCTCTAATTAAGGGAAGTTTTATAAAATTACAATAAATTGATTTAAATAAGGAAAATTTAAACTATATAGGGAGTGATGTAAGATGGCTAACAAAAAAGATGACCGGTGGCTTACTACAGAGTATCCTCAAATAGTATTTGAGAATACTCAAGTAGGCCGGTTAAAGAAGGAGATATTTGATGCCCCGATGAGTAAGATTGAAGAGATTCTAAAGGAATATGAAATTCCTTCTCCACCAGAATTGGGAAAAGCGGGTAGCTATATTCAGACTACTCCCCGCCGGCATGTCATCGAAAATCGCCGTAAAAATGATATTGTCTTGGTTCCAGTTGGCTGTACCGAGTGTCATGGTGATTATGCCAATAGTGGCTTAGATACTTTTATGGTAACTCAGATTTGTGAAGGAGTCCGTCGCTACACTGCAAAAAAAGGAGCACCGGTCAATCTGGCCCTGCCTCCTTTAAACTATGGGGGGCATCCTTATCATCACTTTGGAATGGCTGGTACTATTATTATGCCTGAGGATGTAGTTCGAGAAACAGTGATCAATGTTATGTTAGGTCTTTGGAATGATGGCTTCCGAAAGCAAATTTGGATTAACAACCATGGACAGCTATGGATACTGGAATCAGGCCTTCAAGAATTTTTCAAACGTTATCAACTACCTGCCATTATAAGAGTAACTGATTGGCACCGAGCGGTAAGAGAATTCTTCACTCCTATTGATCGAGAGGATAGTCTCACCACTGATTTTGTTCATGCTGACGAGGCAGAAGCTTCGGTTGCCCAATTACTATTCCCGGAAATGTTAGATATGAAGTACGCAGTTGACGCTGAAGGAGAACCTTTATTGCCCGGTGGTCATTTTGATACTTCAGTTGACCCTTATCGTCGTCCTCAGATGTGGCAGCAAGGAGAGGGACATTCCGCAATTGAGCGAGCAGCTACTCCCGAAGGAGTAGTAGGCCATCCTACTCGAGCCAGTGCAGAAAAAGCTAAACGCCCCATTGCAGCTATTTTGAAATATTTAACTTTAGTTCATGATGAAATTTTAGAAACCTATCCTGCGGGTAAGTTACCACCAGTAGAAAAGATTAGTTTACGTGATCCTAAAGAAATGGAGCCTTTTTTGAGAGAACCAATGAGTGAAGGATGGAAATCAGTTTACGAACTGCCTTACATTGGACAGATAAATAGCCTATAGAACACATAACCGGGATAAGAGGGTAGCGATTAACTGCTTTTATCCCGGTTATGTGTTCAAAAGCGGAAGCGGCTAAAATTTTTTAACTCAGTAGTTCCCGCATTTTCTGATAACAAACTTTGGTTACTTGCTCTGGTTCCCACTCCCAATAAGTGGGGTTAAAAAGCTCGATAGAATAGACTCCTTTATACCCTATGTCCTTTAATTTTTGGGTGATATCTTTTAGAGGTATTACCCCATTTCCCGGCATCTCTCGATTAGCATCTTTTAGCTGAGTTTTAGGGAGGTTTTCAGCATCGGCAATATGTACTAAAAAGATTTTTTCAGGATTAATTTTTTCTATCACCGAGAGAGGCTCATCGCTTAGATAAAAGTGAAAAGTATCTATTATCATACCTATCCGGTCGTTATTCAGTTCTTCCACTATTTCATTGCAAAAGGAAAGTGTATTTACTGAGGCATCAACAAATCCTAAAAATTCAAAAGCAATTTTTACTCCGTAGGAACGAGATAGCTCTTCCAATTTCTTGAGTACCATCTGGGCATTTTCTTTAATTTCTTTCTTAGTAGGCCTCGAACTTTCTAAGAAACTTGGTACGGCAATTAATATAGGGCAGTGAAGGGCAGAAGCGTACTGGCAGAGCACATCAGCTCTTTTTAATATCTCTTCAAAGCCGGTTTCATCTCGTAGGGTTGCTTTTTCCAGAGAATTCACAGCTATTGGTTGGATGTGGAGCTCTTGAAAAGAGTGGTCAATTTCTTCCAGGCTCTTAGTTTTTAATAGCTCTTCAAGTTTATTATCTCTCAACTCTAAATAATCAAAACCAGCTTTGCTACTGGCCTCAGCATCTTCAATTAAGCCGGCTTTCATGGTGGTAGCTCCATTAAATCCTAGTTTCATAGTAGCTTCTCCTTTCCCATTTATAACTATCAAAGTCATGTTTCTTCTTTAAGCCGATTAAGCCGATCCCGTTGGGTAATATTTATTTTTGAGTAATTCTTCTACTTCTGCTAAATTCTTTTGAAAAGGTCCTTCATTCTCCATCTTCAAACTTGTTATTGCTGCAGCCCAGATAATGGCCTGGGGAGGAGGGGTCGTCAATCTTCGTGCCATATAGGCTGCAATACAGGTATCTCCTCGTCCGCTCCTGCCCACTAGTTTTTTGGGGTAAAATTCAGCCTCGTAATAGTTATTATTGGCGTATAGTAAAACCCCATTTTGGTGAGTAATCAACACCTCATCAGGTCCTAGCTCGGATAATTTCCGGGCAGCGATTTTTATATCTTTTTCTCCCGTAAGCATTTCAGATTCAACAGCATCTGCTTTAAGTACATCAACATACATCAATACATGTTCTTTTTCTGGCCAATTATCATAAACCAGCTTGCCGCCGTGATTTACCCGCATAAAACCCTGCACGTCTACTGAAATAAGCGCGTTTTTCTCACGTATTTTTTCTATAACTTCTAATGGAATTTCGCCACGAACAGAAGCACCAATAATAAAAGCTCTTGCTGAAACACCTTCTACATCTGTAGGGGAGAATGGTCCAGCAAAGCTTGTGATAGATAAAATGCGCTCGTCAACATTATTTGTCGGATACTCTATAGTCAAGCAGGTTGAATGTTCAGAAGGAGTCAAAAATACGTCTACTCCTAAATCCTTGAGCTTGTCTACGACATGATAATCCTCTGGAGCAAGGCGAGTAATTGCAGCTACTTTTAATCCCATGCGAATGGCCACATGGGAACCATAATTAAATGCACCACCATCTACAACTCTTTTCCCTGCCGGGGAAATGATTGTATCTTTTGTATAATGACCTATGAAAGCAATATCATAATCCAATATGCTATTCATTCTCTAATAAACTCCTAATTTAATCTTGATTTGCGTGTTTTATTGACCAAAGAGATTGATTCCGAAAGATTCAAATCTAAGACCTACCTCACCTGATAATATTGGTTTCTGGTAAGGATCGTGGTCGTCAACAATTATGTCTTGGCTCCCGATATCCACCCAGTACCTTACAACAGAACCTAAAAAGTTATGTATTTTTATCTTTCCCTTGATTAGGTCATTAGCTTCTTCCACAGGGTAAATTCTTATGCTTTCTGGTCTGATGCTTAGAATCATATTTTCTTTTATGTCTGAGGCTGAATATCTGTTTTCTACTTCTATGGTTTTATCAACTACTTTTACAATCATGTAGTCCTTTTCGACTTTTTCAACTTTAACGGGAATGAAATTGTTTAACCCAACAAAATCAGCTACGAATTTGTTTTTGGGGCTGAAATAAAGCTCCCACGGTGAATCAAACTGCTGCAGTACGCCTTCATCTAATATAGCTATATAGTCAGAAATTGATAAGGCCTCTTCCTGGTCGTGCGTTACATAAATAGTAGTTAAGCCTAATTTCTTCTGTATTTCTCTCAACTCAGAACGAACCTTTACTCTCAATTTCGCATCCAGATTTGATAAAGGCTCATCCATTAAAAGAACCTCCGGTTCCATGACTAAAGAACGAGCGAGTGCAACCCGCTGTTGTTGGCCTCCAGATAAAAACTTAGGAAATCTATCTGCTACAGAAGTAAGATCCATAAACTCCAGCATATAGTCCACCCTTTTTTTAAGTTCCGCTTCAGGCAATTTTTTGAGCTTAAGCCCATAGGATATATTATCCCTGACTGTCATATGAGGAAAGAGTGCATACTCTTGAAACACCATTGAAGTGTTTCTCTTATGAGGCGGGATGCCTCTTTGAGAGACACCAGAAATAATAATGTCTCCTTCGGTGGGATTTACAAAACCAGAAATCATTCTTAAAGTAGTCGTTTTTCCACAACCAGAAGGTCCCAAAAGGCAAGTAAAACTTCCTTTTTTAATTTTGAGATTTAAATTTTTTACCGCATAATATTCTCCATATTTTTTACTCAGACCAATCAGTTCAACGTGAACTTCATCATTAATATTTTTGACCTTTTTTTCTTCCAGTTCTGTACCTATGCTCATGTGATTTCAGTCCTCCTTTCAAAAATCAAATAATTTCTTTTCCTTCCCACCGATTGTTTCAAACAATAATGTTGTCAGGATTGTTATTCCGATAAGAATTGTTGCCATCGCTGCCGCTTGTCCCCAGTATCCATGTTCTGATAGCCCTAAAATTGAGGTTGTAGCAATATTTGTTCCTGGTGAAACCAGAAATATTGCCGCAGAAACAGTAGTCATAGATTTAATGAATGTATAAACTATAGTTACTGAAAAGGCCGATTTAAGCAAGGGGAGTATTATGTCTTTGAATACTTGTAAAGTATTTGCCCCTAAATTTGCTGCACTTTCTTCTATTGACTCATCGATCTGGTGTAGCACTGCTAAACCGTTTCTGTAACCAAATGGTATATTTCTTACAATCATGCTCAAAATTACTATTGCCGCTGTGCCTGTTAATAACAGAGGTTTCCGATTGAAGGCTAATATGTAGGCGATACCAACCATAGTACCAGGTAAAGCACCTGGCAATACGGCAATTAAGTCAAGCGCGTTTCTGCCCCAAAATTTCTTACGATAAATTATATAAGATGCAAAAGTAGCAAGTAGTGCAGTTCCTAATGCAGCTAAAAGCGAAAAATAAAGTGAGTTCCAGATATCTTTCATTTTTGATAAAAATGT
>NZ_JAAYFP010000174.1:0-1960 GCF_012728195.1 Candidatus Sordicultor fermentans | reverse complement strand
ATCCTCCTCATAGTCATGATAGGCTTTGCGGGAGAGTCACAGAGTGCTAAAACCAGGGGGGTTTTTGATTCTGGGCTTTATCGCCCGGGATGGCTTTATAGGACAAAAATACTCTAAAGATAAGCTCCAAAATGTTTTCTATCGGGATGCCACTTTTTATTCCCCCGGAGAAGTAAAACAATATCTCCAACAGGCCAATTTTAGCCATTTTGAATTCAGACAAACCCTTTTCAACCCTCTCGAGAATATAAAAGCAGTTGAACCGGTTAAAGAAGGATATGGAGAAGGCTCTTTTGTGGTTCTGCGAGCACAAAAGTTAGAAAACAACGAGTATAAGCCTTGACGAAGTGAAAAAGAAAGGAGTAAAATGAGGGAGAGTTGTCTGCCGGAGTGGCGGAATAGGAAGACGCAACGGACTTAAAATCCGTTGGAGTACAAACTCCGTGCCGGTTCAATTCCGGCCTCCGGCACCAGCTTTATTATCCGGGCACCTCAGACTCCTCTATAATTTTACCCCTTTCTCTGAAAGCATGAATCCAAAGACCATCGGATTCCTTATCTTATATTCTTTCAACTTGCAAGAGGTGCTCTTCCGCCTCTCGCCTTAACTACTCCCCCACCAACTGCTTTGCTAAATTGTTCAGTACTTGCCTCTGTAGTGCTTGATAAGCTATTCTTACTTTCCCCTCTGCTATTTCAATCAACCGCTGTTATCTCTGAAACTTAATCTTATCTATGCCTAACCAGCTGAAAATAGCAGTTAAAAGAGAAAGTAAAATTAAAATGAGTAAGTCTTTTTATTAACTCCATTAGCTTCCTCCTGTAAATATGTTATAGAAAAACTTAACATTACGCACCCAGTGAGCGTTTAAGTTATGAGGATCGTTATCTGCTCCCACTGGTGCATAGCGAGAACCTAAAAGGGTGATAAAGTCATTGCATTTGAGGGGAAACCCAGGTTTCCCCTCCGCAGAGCGTGAGCAAGGCTCATCCGCTATCTCGGACAGAGCGCTCCTCTTTCCTTCCTGTAGAGAAAAGAAGGAGAGAAACAGTATTTTCCCTCCTTATAAAGATAAACTGGCGACAGAGAAGGTGAGCATACGATATGGAGCTACAGGAGGATACCTTCTTGTAACAGCTTTTTTATCACCGCGAGAAGCGAGCAGCCTAGGGCGTGAGACCAAAAAACAAAAATCTAAAAAGTAAAGACCACTGGTGGGAAAACCAAAAAAGAACAGCCTGTGGCGTGGGCAAAAAAAGAAAAAAATTAAAAACATAAACTACCGAGGAGAAAAAGTCTTTCTCAGCAATCTTTTTAATTTCTTGCGCTTTTTTCTCAACATTGTCAGGTTGCAAGGTGGGGTTTGCGATGGACCCTGGAGTAAGATTGCCTATAGTAATGCCCCGGGAAAGACGGGGGCGAGGAGGAAATTAAGAGATGCGAAAACTATAAAATATAAAAAACTTTCTGTGGTATTGGGGAAAACGATGATTTTATGCTATAATTCTACCTCGCGGGGCGTAGCGCAGCCTGGTTAGCGCGCTTGACTCGGGTTCAAGAGGTCGGCCGTTCAAATCGGCTCGCCCCGACCAAGGCTGTAACGCTTGCGGGAAGCCCATTCCAGGTTGAGCAACTTCTCACCGGAAGCCTGGTTTTTGGTGAGTCAGGCGAACACTTTGAAAACCAAAAAAGAAACGTTATGGACTGCTTATCTCGAGGATTTTCTTTTATCTGGAAGAGTGGAAGGTAAAAAGGCTAAAACTCTGGAATGGTATAAAGTAATACTTACCCCTTTTGTAAACTACCTAAACCAAGAAGGACTTAGCCAGCTCACCTTACGAAAGTATGCCAATAGCCTCTCCGACCGCTTGAAAATTACCTCAGTTGATGCTCTGCTCATATAAGGCCTATCAAAGTTTTTCTCAACTTCTTGTATAAGAAAAGCTGTCGGAGCTATGT
>NZ_JAAYFP010000173.1:0-4995 GCF_012728195.1 Candidatus Sordicultor fermentans | reverse complement strand
GTTTTCTCCTTTGCCTCTTGAACAGTGGAGAGGATGGCGGCAATCTTTCGCTGCTCGGGAAGAGGAGGAAGAGGGATTTTAATATTTCCTAAATTTTGAGGATAAAGATGCCCTCCATTAACTTCTTCTTTAATTTGATTTTTGGAATTTTCCAAATTAAGAATTACAAAACATAAATAAGGATTAATATCTTCTTTTGGCCTTACTCTTATTAATTCAGCAACAAAAAAACTTTTTCTTTTGGTACTTCATCAACATATCCTATTTTTTGACCTACAATATTAGAAGAGTGTGCAGCAGAAAGTACCAAACTATCTCCATTTTTAATTATATATCTCTCCCCTAAATCGGTTTTTACAAAACTTCTATCTCCACTAACTGCAAATGATACCTTATTTCCATTTTCAAAATCCTTTACTTTTATAATCCTAAATCCTTTTGAATCGTCATAATTATCCCTTCTCGGAGTCTTACCTTGCTGTAGTTCAGCTACATCCCCCAACTTCACCACTTCCCACGCCCGGGGTAGCGGGCCGAGTTCTGTCATTTTATATCCCTCGGGTAGCTCTCTATCAAGCTCAGTCACCAAATCTCCACCCCCAGCTCCCTGAGAACCTGTTTTAGTTGGGCATCTGCTTTTTCTCTTTCTTCTTCTGCCTCTTTGAGTTGCACAACAGCATCTTCTAAAGGCAGGGTATCATCCTCTCCGTCTTGCGTAACATAGCGGCTCGGGCTCAAGTTATAGTCGTTTTTGGCCGCTTCTTCCCGGGTGATAACTCTGCTTGTGCCCTCTTCTTCTCTCCATTGGAGATATATATCGGATACCTGTTTTATGCTCTCTTCGGGGAGATAGTTCTTGGGTCTACCTTTCTTGAACAGTTTAGAAGCATTAATCAGCAATATCTGCTCTTTCCTCTGGGGTGGTTTGAATTTATTGATGACTATGATAACTCCTGGTGCGGTCGTGTTATAAAAAAGGTTTTCGGGCAGCAATAAAACTGCTTCTATAAAGTCTCCCTCAACAAACTCTTTTCTTATATCCCTCTCTCTATTCCTTCCCATATTCCCGCTACCTCGGGAAACTGCACCGGTATCGATTACCACAGCCATCTTGCCTTCTTCGTTCAGGGAAGCAAACATATGCTGAATCCATCCCCAGTCTGCACTGCTGGAAGGAGGATAGCCAAAAATGAACCGATTGTAGGGGTCGTTCTCATAGGTACTCTGGGAAAAATTCTGGTTCCACATGGGATTAGCAGCCACCAGATCGAACTTTTTGAGTGACCCCTCCGGCGTTGTAAAAGCGGGTCTCGTCATCGTGTCGCCCAGAGCAATATCTGCTTCCATATCGTGAATAAAGGTGTTCATCTTGGCTATGGCAAATGTGGAAGGTAGTATTTCCTGACCATAGAATTTCAAAGGTTCAAGAGAAGAATCCACTCCATATTTACCTTGAAACCGCAAGTAAGATTTAATTAAAAGGCCTCCCGAGCCGCAGCAGGGGTCGTAGACTTCATCCCCGGGCTCGGGGTCCAGAATGTAAGACATCAGCGTGGCAACCTCGCTGGGGGTATAGAACTCCCCGGCACTCTGCCCGGAACCTTCGGCGAATTTTCTCAAAAGATATTCGTAAGCCCGTCCTAAAATATCGGCCTCCACATCTTCTAATCCAAGTCGATATCTACCCAGAACATCTATGAGCTCTTTCAGTTTATCATCGGCGATAATCCTCTGTCCGGCGGTAGTAGCGTTAAAATCTATGGTGTCGATAACTCCCTGCAGCTGGGGGTTTTCTCTGGCGATGGTGCGGACGGCGTTGGTTAAATACTCCCCGACATTGGTGGTTTGTTTGGCAATCTCTTCCCATCTCGCCTCTTCGGGGAGATAAAAACGAACCAGGTTGTGGTCCTCGGCTACCAACAGCTCAACAATCTCTCGTGACCCATATTCTTGCGCCAGCTCATTCATCTCATCATCAAACACATCGGAGAGCCTTTTTAAGAATATAAGCGGCAAAATGTAGTCTTTATACTTAGGCGCATCAATTGGGCCTCTAATTTTACAGGCGGCTTCCCACAGCCAGCTCTCCAGTGTTTTTACGTCGAGCTTACCTCCGGGCATGTTTCAACCTCCTTTTGCATAGAGCCCTCGAAAACTTGACAAAATAAAAAAATAGTTTAATATTAATACTGTCCGCATTTTGCGAACATTAAACGGCGCGGGGTAGAGCAGTCAGGAAGCTCGTCGGGCTCATAACCCGGAGGTCGTCGGTTCGAATCCGACCCCCGCTACCATTCCTTCTTCCTTCAGCTCTTCGTTTTCGCCCCAGAGAAGTATTTTCTCTCCCCAGGAAAAGAGGTCATTTGCTTATTCTTCTAAATTTTCTTCGGCTAAACTATCGATGATGTTTCCTTTTAAAAACTCTTCCCAGTCTTTTTCTGCCTCTTCCTCTTTCCCCAGTGCCCGGTAAACCATAGCTCTGAAGCCGTAAGCTTTATAGAACCGGGGGTTGAGTTTTATCGCTCGGTCGAGGTCTTCTTTAGCCAGTTCATAATCTTTCTTCTGGTAATAAACTATTCCCCTTCCCAGAAGAGCAGGGTAAAATTCCGGCTCTAAATTTAGAACAGCGGTAAAGTCTTCTATGGTTTCTGCATATTCCCCTTGCTTAATCCGGGCAATTCCTCTGTAGTAGTAAGCCATAGGGAAATCACTTTTAAACTCTAAGGCCCGGGAAAAATCCTGGATGGCTTGATAATAATCTTCCTGTCGGGAAAGACATATTCCTCTCAGAAAATAAGCCTGAGGATGAGAAGGATAAAATTCCAGAAAATGATTGATATCAGCCAGAACCTGGTTGGAATAAGTCTTTAATTTTAACAAGAGACGGGCTCGGGCAAGATATACGTCGGCCTCTTGAGGGTCAATTTGAGTTACCTGGCTGAAATCTTCCAATGCTTCCTTATACTTTCCTTCTTCTGAGCGAGCTATTCCCCGATTGAAAAACGCTTCTTTCAATTGAGGACTTAGCTCCACTGCCCTGGTCAGGTCTCTCACTCCTCGTTCCATTTCTCCTTTTGATAGATAAGCATTCCCCCGATTGTTGTAAGCTTCGGCAAAATCGGGCTTCAGCTCAATGGCTTTAGAATAATCTTCGATGGCTTTATCTATTTCTCCTAAATAGTAGTAAACGTTACCTCGCTGGGCATAAGCTGTAGGATCGTCGGGCAACAAGTTTATGATGAAGTCATAAATTTCCAGAGCCTCTGTATATCTTTTATCCCGGACAAGAGAGAAACCCTGGTGAAACAATTCGCGTACCTCAGGAGAGATGGACTTTGTTCTCTCTATTCCCGAGACATAAATAGCAAGAAGCGCCAAAACAAAGATGATTACCAGAGCCATTTTCTTTATCCCCCGCCAGGTATTTTCTTAAATTTTACCACAAAAAAGAGTTTAAAGTCTTTCTATCTGAATATTTCCCTCCACTCCTAAAAATTCTCCCAGAATTATTAAAGTCCCTTGAATATCAGTAATTTGTTGAGAAAATTTTAATACCTTCTTTATGTCTTCTTTTTCTTGCACCCGGTTAGCCAGGCTGGTAGCCCAGGCATCAGCCACAGCTGATGATTCAGCTACCACAACCACAGCATCTGCTTTACCGAAGCTTAAAGAATGGCCAACTATTCCTGAAGAAGTAGCCACCCCCCATTTTTTGCCCGGAGGCAATTTAATGCCTATCCGGAAGCTGAAAGGAGAATCTTCCCCGGCATACACTGCCACAACCCGAGCCTCCCGAGAAAAGACCAGTAAATCTCCCCCGTTTTCAATTATTATCTCCTCGCTTTCTTGCCGGAGCTCTTCTCCCACCATCTCATTTATTGCTCCGGCAACAGAAGCCATAGGACCTACTCCTGCTTTTTCTGCTGCTTTTGCCATCATCTGGCACAGGGGAGGAGCAAAAGGAGAAGCAGCAACCGGAGCTAAAGAATGCAAAAAATCAGGGTCATAGCGAAGATAGGCCTCTAAGTTGTTTCTCTCTTTTTCTAACCTTTTATAAGCCAGGTCCTGCAGATTTTTCTCTGCCCAAATTAAAAGGTCGCTCTCTTTAATCTGCACAGAAAAGGGCACTAAATCCGGCGCCTTCGTATATCCACGATACCACCGTTCTACGTATCTGGTCACAAAAGAGCCTCCATAGCGTGAGTGGGACAGGCTAAAACACACATTTCACAGGCAATACATTGAGTTTCATCATATTTTACTAAATAAGAAGGTTTTTCCACATAAAGAGCCTCGGTGGGGCAAACTCCTACACAAGAGCCGCAGTGAATGCAGCGCTCCTCCACCATTTTTATATCCTGGCTCAGAGATTCAACCTCTAAACCGTTTTCCTGCAAAAATTGCAGTCCTTCTTCTTGTTTTTTCTTTTCTCCAATTATTTCTATCACCATAAGTCCCTCCCGATGGGGGGAAATAGAAGCGCGCATAATGTTGAAATGCAGCCCGAACTGAAGAGCCAGCTCACACACGAGAGGTCGCTCTACCAGCTCAGGAGGAAACCGCAAAACTACTTTCTGGGAAGAGTTCATATTTTCACCTCCCCACTCTTCCATTATTTACCGGTCTTTCGGGAAGATTGTGGAAACGAGCTCCTGCATCTTTCCCCGGAAGAGGTAGAACTGGTTGAGTTAAAGTGAAATCTCCTTTTTGAATCCAATCTTTCAGAGTCAGGGCTATTTCCCGGGCTCGAGAGTAGCTGGATAGAGAAGCAGCAGGAACTTCTTTCCCTTCTATCTTTATCTTTCCCTGGCGCAACTGGGCATAGCTCGCATAACCCAATATCTCCCCTGTCCCGTTGGGATAAGCGTCGCTGTAATCTATAACAGGAGCCAGTATATCTTCATCCTTTACTGCGCAATAATAAAGAGTTTCTTCATCTAGGATAGGAATAGGGACTCCCAGACCCACGGCCATAGAGCAACCATAGCCTCTCAT
>NZ_JAAYFP010000172.1:0-2300 GCF_012728195.1 Candidatus Sordicultor fermentans | reverse complement strand
TTATGCCAGTAGCGATAACCAAGCATTCAGTAATTTTAGCTGCCGGAGCTCCTCTTCCTTTGGAAGCTCAACAGGAAATAAAAGAAAGTTTAGGAGGAAGGAATCTCTCTGTAGTTCTATCCAGTCCTTCTCTTATTGCTCAAGCACTTCAAAGCCTGGAAGAACCAGACTCTTTACCTCAATTTCCTCGGTTAGGAGAAAAGCTTCTAGATAGGGGATTAATAAATGAAGAACAATTGGTAGAAGCCCTGAGAGCCCAGAAGTTCTATCCTAAACCTTTGGGAGAAATATTGGTAGAAATGGGTTTAGTGAGGCCAGAAGACCTGGAGAACTGACTGTTTTTCTTGATTCAACCGAGGTAGAGAAAACGAAAAAGTTATCTGCCCTATATTGTCATAAAAGAGCGGGGTTTATAAACCCCGCTCTTTTTCATCGATCCATGCATTAAGTCCTGCTATAAAAGCATCAGGGTCTTTTACTTTTTTAATTTCAAGCAATTTACCCAAACTTTGAGGGAAAGCACCGGCACAGCTAAATGGAGAGATCCCATTTTCCAGGAAATAAGCAAGAACGTCGTACTTTTGCATAATTTCCTCGACCGGGGTATCTTTAGTAATCATTACAATCACTACCTTTATTAGCTATTATGTATTCAGTAGAGTCCTGCTTTTTCTTCAGTGAGGCTGATAAAGATATTTTTCATTTGGGTATAATGTTCAAGAACGACCTTGTGTGTCTCGCGTCCGATTCCGGATTTTTTGTAACCGCCGAATGGGGCATGGGCGGGCAAATTATTATAATCATTCACCCATATTCTACCAGCTTCGATGCCTCTGGCTACGCGTAAGGCCCGGTTGATATCTTTAGTCCACACCGCACCAGCAAGACCATATTCGGTATCATTAGCCATCTTGATGACTTCATCTTCATCTTTGAAGCGGATGAAACAGACCACCGGCCCGAAGATTTCTTCTTGAGCTACTCTCATCTTGTTATTTACGTCTACTAAAATGGTGGGTTTCATGAAATAGCCTTTGTCGAGACCATGGTCGGTGATACGGTAACCACCGGTGGCTACTTTAGCCCCTTCTTTTTTACCTATCTCTATATAGGAGAGAATTTTTTTGAGCTGGGCTTCGTTGATTTGCGAGCCCATTTGAGTGTCTTTTTCCCATGGAAGACCTACTTTTACCTTTTCAAAAGCTGCCACGGCATCAGAGAGGAATTTATCATAGATTGAATCGTGGACAAACACCCGGGAGCCTGCACAACAGACCTGTCCCTGGTTAAATAAAATGCCTATCAACAGGCCTTCCATAGCTTTATCCCATGGTGCATCTTCAAAGTAAATATTAGCTGACTTGCCACCCAGCTCAAGTGTAGCAGGGATAAGCTTTTTGGCCGCTGCTTCAGCCACGGTGTAGCCGACTTCTGTGGAGCCTGTAAAAGCTAATTTACGGAAACCTTCATGTTCGAGCATGTAATTTCCGGTGGTGGAACCTCGGCCAGTGACGATGTTTACAACGCCGGGGGGCAAAACCTCACTCATGAGCTTGGCAAGCTCTAACGTGCTCAAAGATGTCTCAGAAGAAGGTTTGAGCACCACACAATCGCCGGCTGCTATAGCGGGAGCCAGCTTCCATGCGGCCATGAGAAGCGGGAAATTCCAGGGTACTATTTGACCTACGACACCTATTGGCTCTCTTAAAATGATACTCATAGTGTCTTTATCAATCATCACCGCTTCACCTTCTGCCGCTCGTATGGCTGATGCAAAATAACGAAAATGGTCTGAACTCAAGGGAACGTCTATAGTAGAAGTTTCACGTATTGGCTTACCATTGTCGAGAGTCTCTATCATGGCTAATTTTTCTGCATTCTCATCGATTAAGTCAGCTATTTTCAGCAACATAGCTGCACGCTCCTGGGGGCTCGTATCTTTCCAGGTTTCAAATGCCCTCCAGGCTGCATTTACTGCCATGTCAACATCTTCTTTCCCCGCCTCTACACAGGTGGCAAGCAATTCACCGTTAGCCGGGTTATATTCCTGGTATACTTTACCTTCTTTGCCATCAACCCACTTGCCATCAATAAAAAGCTTATAACTATTATCAATCAGCTTAGACATGTGAGAAAACCTCCTTTGTGTTTTTTAAAAAATGTCGGCTTTTCCCATGCATCACCGGAGGTTAATAACGCTGTGGCTAAATGCACATATAAGCACCCCCCTTCTTGGTTCCATAATATCCTTATTGATATGAAAAATCAAGCAAGGAACTATGCTCTGTGTCTTCGGGGGA
>NZ_JAAYFP010000018.1:0-12080 GCF_012728195.1 Candidatus Sordicultor fermentans | reverse complement strand
GTCTCGTGGGTTCGAATCCCACCCTCTCCGCCAATGGCTATTTGGGGGAGATTTGAAGGATTCCTTAATTGTAGTTTTTTGTGCTTGTTCTGTGGGACACAGGGTGAGTGCAGACTTTGTATTGTTTTCCTTGTTTGATTTTAAAATATCTGGTATTCTTACATGAAAAGCTATATATCGCACATACTGTCGAATTATTATGCTATCCTGACTCAAATAAAAAGCGGGGTTATTAATCATAATAGATGAGAAAGAAAAATCTGATTGGACTTTTGCCTTCTGATATCTACTCCTGGCTGGAAGAGGAGGGAGAACCTTCTTTTCGAGCTCGACAAATTTTCCAGTGGATATATGAAAAGAAAGCAGACTCCTTTTTTGATATGACCAACTTGCCTGTGGCCTTGCGAGAAAAGCTGGATAGCGCTTTTTCTCTGGGTAGCTCTCAAATTAAAGAGATTCAGAAATCGAAAGATGGAACGGTAAAATTTTTAATCCATTTTCCTCCCCAAGATAATGTAGAAGCAGTGCTCATCCCCCACAGAGACCGCCGAACTCTTTGTCTTTCTACTCAAGTGGGTTGTCCGGCAGGCTGCACTTTTTGTGCTACCGGCCTTGCTGGGTTCCGGCGAAATCTTACCTATCAGGAGATAGTAGAAGAGATATGGGTAATAGAAAAAGAAACGGGGATGACGGCTAACAACTTAGTATTTATGGGGATGGGAGAACCCCTGCTCAATTATGAGAATGTGCATCGGGCGCTTCAAGTCATAAATTCTCCGGAAGGTTTCCGCAAAGGAGCAAGGAGAATGACCGTCTCTACAGTGGGCATACCAGATAAAATCGTAAAATTGGGAAGAGATTGGCCAGAGGTTAACCTGGCCTGGTCGATGCATGCTCCCCGGGATGAATTACGCAATTTGTTGATACCTCTCAATAAAGTTTATCCTTTAGAGCAGGTTTTAAGGGCGATAAAAGAATATCTGGCTGTTACCCATCGGCGAGTGACCATAGAATATACTCTCTGGAACGAGATAAATGACAGTAAAGAAGATGCTCAGGAAGTGGCGAAATTATTGAAGAAATTACTGATTCATGTTAATCTTATTCCTGGTAACCTGGTTCCCTCTTCTGCTTTTTCTCCACCTTCTCCGAGGAGGGTAAAAGCCTTTGCTTCGGTTCTGGAGGAAAACGGGATACAGGTGACGATAAGAAAACCGCGAGGACAGGATATCCAGGCGGCTTGTGGAGAACTTTATCGTATTTATGGTTAGGAGAGAAAAACGATGATTATTGTGTTACGGAGCGGTGCAACTCAAGAGCAGATTGATGATGTAGTAAAAAGACTGGAAAAGCTTGGTTTTGGGGCTCATGTTTCTCAAGGAGTAGAGAGAACCATAATCGGTGCTATTGGCGATGAGCGGAGAGTTAACTTAGAAGAAAAAATCGGGGTCTTGCCTTTTGTAGAAAAGGTAATACCAGTTCTTGCTCCTTATAGATTAACCAGCCGAGAATTCAGAGAGGCCGATACCACAGTAAAAGTGGGCGATGTAGAAATAGGGATGGGAAAATTCGTATTGATAGCCGGTCCCTGCTCGGTAGAATCAGAAGAACAAATCGTGGAAACTGCTCTCCGGATAAAAGAAGCGGGAGCAAAAATTCTCCGGGGAGGTGCCTTTAAACCTCGCACTTCTCCTTATAGTTTTCAAGGATTAGCAGAAGAGGGGTTAAAATTTTTAGCTAAAGCTCGGGAAGTGAGCGGGCTACCCATAGTTACTGAAGCTTTAGGAGTGGAGGAGCTACCTCTGGTTGCTGAATATGCCGATATGATTCAGATAGGAGCCCGTAATATGCAAAATTTTCGCCTTCTCGAGGCAGCAGGCAGACTGCATAAACCTGTTCTTCTCAAGCGAGGCATGATGAATACCGTGGAAGAACTTTTGATGTCTGCTGAATATATTCTGGCTCAGGGAAACCATCAGGTAGTTTTATGTGAGAGAGGAATAAGGACTTTTGAGCCCTCCACCCGTAACACTTTAGACCTGAGCTGTATTCCTTTGGTAAAAATGCAGAGCCATCTTCCCATTTTAGCCGACCCCAGTCATGGCACAGGGAGAAGCGACCTCGTAGAAACTATGAGCTTAGCTGCGCTGGCTGCGGGAGCTGATGGTGTAATAGTTGAAGTTCATCCCAACCCCGTTGAGGCATTATCAGATGGTCCTCAATCCCTTACTCCTGAACAATTTTATCATCTGGTGAGAGAGATAAAGAAGCTGGCAGTGGTGATGGAAAAGGAGGTTTAGTTTGGAAGAGTTAGCTATTGCTATCATTGGTCTGGGATTAATGGGAGGTTCTCTGGGCCTGGAATTATCCAGCTGGCCTCGCACAAAGTTTATTAAAGGCTATGATATAGACCGAAAAGCAGCAGAAAAAGCGAAGGAATTGGGGGCAGTGAATTTTATCTCTCCTTCTTTAGAAGAAGCTGCCCAGGGAGTGGATCTGGTTTTTTTATCTCTTCCGGTTATGAGTGTGCCTCCTGTCTTTTTGGAACTTCGTCCCCACCTTTCTCCTTCTACCCGAGTTTTAGATTTAGGAAGCACCAGAGAGTGGGTATGGAGAGAGATATCTCCTGCTCTTCAGGGCCTCGAGTATTCAGGTTTTCATCCTATGGGGGGTGGGGAGAGGAGTGGAATAGAACATGCCAGAAAGGGGATTTTAAGAAATGTGCCGATTCTGGTTTCTCCCCCTCCGGCGTCAAAAAGTGGTAAAAATATGGTGGAAGAGATAGCCCGTTTTCTGGAAGGGCAGGTTTTTTTTTAACCGTTGAAGAACACGATGAAATATGCGCTATGACCAGTCACCTTCCTCATATTCTTTCCAATTGTTTTCTTTCGGCAGTTTTATCTCATAGGGAGGACTTGCCTCAATATGCTGGTCCTTCTTTCGGAGACTGGGTGAGAATAGGGGGTTCTTCTCCCCGGATGTGGAGGGATATTTTTATCACCAATCGAGATAAAATATTGAAGACGATTGGTCTTTTCCAGAGAGAACTTGATAAAATGATAGAAATTATAAAAGAAAGCGAAGAAGAAGAGCTGTTATCTCTTCTTCAGGAAATAGCACATCTTAAGGAGGAAAGTATTGCTGGAGTTTCACACCGCCGGTGAATCTCATGGCCCGGCCATTATAACTCTAATTAGAGGGCTTCCTGCTAATCTGGAAGTGGATATTTCTTTCATAAACCGGGAGCTTTCCCGACGTCAGAGCGGTTTTGGCTCGGGAGGGCGTATGAAGATAGAAAAAGACGAAGTAGAGATTTTAGGCGGAGTGCGGTGGGGGAAAACCTTAGGAGGTCCGGTGGTTTTTGAGGTTAAAAATCGAGATTATGAGAATTGGTCTACCCTTATGGACCCTCGAGGTAGCGCTCCTTCTTCCTACGAAGAGATTACCATTCCTCGTCCCGGCCATGCCGATTTGGGGGGAATGGTGAAGTATCGTTTTTCTGACCTGCGGAATGTTATTGAAAGAGCCAGCGCTCGAGAAACGGTAGGGAAATGCGTGGCAGGAGCAGTGGCTAAGATTTTTCTCCGTCACTTTGGAGTAAAGGTGGGGGGATTTGTAGAAAGTATCGGAGAAATTAGCGCTCAAGAAGAGATGAGCTGGGAAGAAAAGATATCCCGGGCAGAATCTTCTCCCCTGCACACTTATGACCCGGAGAGAGAAAAAGAAATGATAGAATTAATAGAAAAAGTAGGGGAAGAGGGAGATACTCTGGGAGGCACTTTTGTCGTGGTGGCTCAAGGTGTAGTCCCTGGTCTGGGAAGCTATGGCGAAATTCAAGAACGATTAGATAGTCAGCTGGCTTTCTTTTTGATGGGTATTCCAGGAATTAAAGGAGTGGAAGTAGGGGAAGGCTTTCGCTCTGCAACTCTTCGGGGAAGTCAATTCCATGATGAGATTTTTTATGACTCCCGTCGTTTGCCTTTCCCTTTTTATCGCCAGACTTTCCGGAGCGGAGGAGTGGAAGGGGGGATTTCGGTAGGTGATATAATGTGGGTTAGATGTGCTATGAAGCCCATCCCCACTCTTCGACGAGGCTTGATGAGCGTAGATGTAAGGGAGAAAAAGGCCGTTTCTGCTCGTTTTGAGCGCTCCGACATCTGTGCTGTTCCCCGGGCAATGGTGGTGGGAGAGGCGATGTTAGCCTGGGTTTTGGCTGCTGCTTACCGGAAAAAATTTGGTGGCGATTCTATGGAGGAAATAGAGGCTTATTTTAAAGATTACCTTGATTATTTAGAAAGCTTTCATTCTCTTGAGGATGGAGAAATATAATGGTTAATATACCTCTGAGCAAACCCTGTTTAGGAGAAGAAGAAAAAAGAGCAGTAAATGAAGTTTTAGATTCGGGATTTCTGGCTCAAGGTGAAAACGTTAGAAAGTTTGAGGAAGAATTTGCTCGTTATGTGGGAGTAAAAGAGGCTGTAGCCACAAGCAATGGGACCACTGCTTTATTTGTAGCCCTGAAAGCCTTAGGGGTGAAGGAGGGAGACCGGGTTATTACTACTCCTTTTACCTTTGTAGCTACGGCGAGCTCTATTCTCCAGTGTGGAGGAGTACCGGTTTTTTGTGATGTGGATGAAAAAACCTTTAATCTTGACCCGGGAAAGCTTGAGGATATTCTTAAAAAAGAGAGAAATATTAAGGGAATAATAGCTGTCCACCTTTATGGTCTTCCCTGTGATTTGGAAGAAATAGCTTTTTTAACTCAAAAATACAATCTTTTTCTCTTAGAGGATTGTGCTCAAGCACATGGAGCAGAGTGTCAGGGGAGGAAAGTAGGAAGCTGGGGAGATATGGGGGCTTTTAGTTTTTATCCTACTAAAAATATGACCACGGGAGAGGGAGGAATGATTACTACCAACGACTCTCTTTTGGCCCAAGAATGTCGTATGCTTATAAATCATGGAAGCAGAAAAAGATACTATCATGAAGCACTGGGTTACAATTTTCGTCTTACCGATATAGGAGGAGCACTGGGTCGAGTTCAACTTTCTAAGCTGGAGCAGTTTAATGAAAAAAGGCGTCGAAATGCCGCTTTTTATAACCAGGAGCTGGCTGATCTCCCTTTTATAGATGTTCCCTACCTTCCTCCTTACGCTTTGCCCGTTTTTCACCAGTATACTCTGCGAGTAAAAGGAGCAAGGGATGCATTGCTTCAGTTTTTGCGAGATAGGGGAATAGGGTGCGAAAGCTATTATCCTCTACCTCTTCATCACCAGCCCTTTTTGCAGAATTTATATTCTGCCTCTTCCTTTCCTGTAGCAGAAAACCTGGCGAGGGAGGTTTTGTCTTTACCGGTACATCCTCAGCTGACCAGGGAAGATTTGAATACCATAATTCTGGGAGTGCGGGAATTTTTTCTGAATCATTAGCTTATTATTACTCGAGGTGGTAATTTTGGATCCAGTGCGAGTGGGAGTAATAGGAGTGGGCTATTTAGGTCAACATCATGCCCGGGTTTATTCTGAACTTCCCGGTGTGGAACTGGTAGGAGTAGTGGATATTAATAAAGAGAGAGCTAAAGAAGTAGCAGAGCGCTACTTCACTTCAGCTTTTTTTGATTATCAGGATCTTTTTGGCAAAGTGGATGCAGTAAGCATAGTAGTTCCCACCGTCATTCATCGGGATATTGCGGGTAGATTTATTGAACAAGGCATAAACATTTTGATAGAAAAACCGGTGACTACTTCTCTGGAAGAAGCCCGAGAATTGATGGAGATGGCCAACAAGAAAAATGTGGTTCTCCAGGTAGGACATATTGAGCGTTTTAATTCGGCAGTTGTGGAGCTTTCCAAAATAGTAGACCACCCTATTTTTATCGATTGTTCCCGAATGGGTCCTTATGTTAACCGCAATACCGATGTGGGAGTGGTTCTGGACTTGATGATTCATGATATAGATATCGTTATGAGCATAGTGAGGGATAAAGTGGTTAAAATCAACGCTTCTGGCTACCCGGTTTTTTCCCGGGAAGAAGACATTGCCAATGCTCAGCTGGTTTTTTCTAATGGATGCATAGCCAATCTTACCGCCAGCAGGATTACTCGCAAAAAAATTCGTCGGATGGAAGTAACTCAGTTAGACTCTTTTATTTCTATCGACTATCTGGAACAGGAGCTGGCAGTGTATAAAAAAACTTCTTCTTCTTTTCCCTATCTTTTGATGGAGAAGCCCCCTATGCAAAAAGGTGAACCCCTGCGTCTGGAACTGGAACATTTTATCAAATGTGTGAGAAATGGTGAAAAGCCTCTCGTGGGTTTAGAAGAGGGCACCAATGCTTTAGAGGTGGCTCTTAATATTTTAGAAGAAATTAAAAAGAAACACGGTGATAGTTAGTTGAGAGAAAATTATGATGTAATTGTAGTAGGTGCAGGACCTGCCGGTATCTTCACTGCTTTAGAGTTGAGTGAAAGAAGTGACTTACAGATTCTCATGCTGGACAGGGGGAAAAATATTGGAAGGCGCTCTTGCCCGGCGCGAGAAAATAACAGTATTTGTCAGAAGTGTTCTCCTTGTTCTCTTTTGTGTGGTTGGGGAGGAGCGGGAGCCTTCAGTGATGGGAAGCTCACCCTCTCTCAAGAAGTGGGAGGTCAGCTTACCAGCTATATTGATGGCCAGTTATTCCGAGAAGTGGTGCAATATGTAGATTCTACCTACCTTCGCTTTGGGGGAACGGATAAAATTTACGGGACAGACTCAGAAAAGGTAGAAGAATTGCGCAGAAAGGCAGAGATAGCAGAATTGGTTCTGGTCCCGGCGAAGATAAGGCATTTAGGCACCGATCGATGCTGGGATATTTTAAAAAATATGTATGATTACCTGAGTGATAAAGTAGAGATAAAAACCTCCCTTCCGGTGGAGAAAATTTTAGTTGAAAATGGGAAAGTGGAAGGGGTTAAGCTTCGCGGTGGAGAAGAGGTAAAAAGCAAATTTGTGGTGGTAGCTCCGGGGAGGATAGGCGCAGATTGGCTGCGTCAGGAATGTTTGCGCTTGAAATTACCAGTAGAAAATAATCCGGTGGATCTGGGAGTGAGAGTGGAAGTCCCCGCTGCTATAATGGACGAGTTTACCGATGCTCTCTATGAATTGAAACTGATTTATTATACTCCCACTTTTGATGATCAGGTGCGCACTTTTTGTATGTGTCCCCGGGGAGAAGTGGTTACAGAATACAATGATGGCATTATTACGGTTAATGGCCACAGTTATGGGAATCGGGAAAGCTCCAACACCAATTTTGCCATTTTGGTGAGCACTAATTTTACTGAGCCTTTTCGGGAGCCCATTACTTATGGAAGGTATGTAGCTAGGTTGGCTAACATGTTGAGTGGAGGAGTGATTGTCCAGAGATTGAAGGATTTGCAACTGGGGAGGCGCTCTACGCCGGAGCGAATCAGCAAATCACCGGTGAAACCCACTCTTCAGGGAGCGAGTCCGGGAGATTTGAGCTTTGTTTTGCCTTTTCGCTTTCTTCAGGATGTTCAGGAAATGCTACTGGCAGTGGATAAATTTATTCCTGGCATTAATTCTCCTCATAATCTTTTATACGGAGTGGAAGTCAAATTTTATTCTTCTCGAGTGAAATTGAACTCTTACCTGGAGAGCGATGTGGAAAACCTTTTTCTCGTGGGAGATGGAGCGGGGATTACTCGAGGCCTGGTTCAAGCTTCAGCCTCAGGAGTAGTGGTGGCCCGGGAGATAGCAAGGAGAGAAGGAGGAAAGGTATGAAGAGGATTTTAATAACTAACGATGATGGATTCAAAAGCCCGGGTATTGAGGCTTTGGTTAGAGCTTTCAAAGGGTTAGGAGAAGTGATACTGGTTGCCCCTCAAGATGAGAAGAGCTGTTCCAGCCACAGCATTACCTCTCGCCATCCACTGCGAGTGAGAGAAGTGGAAGTGGGAGGAGTGAGGGGGTATGCAGTGGAGGGAACTCCGGCAGACACGGTAATTCTGGCTCTCCGTCTTTTTGATGACGGACTCATTGATTTTGTAATTTCAGGGATAAATCGTGGTCCTAATTTAGGTTTCGATGTTTTTTATTCTGGAACAGTGGCCGCAGCTATGGAGGCAGCCATGTCAGGAATTCCCTCCCTTGCAGTTTCCCTGGTGGTAAATAACTATTTTAATTATCAGCTGGCTGCTGAGGTGGCAGTGGAAGTGTTTGAGACTTTTGAAGACCTTCTAAGAAGAGAGAAAAATGCGGTGCTGAATTTAAATATTCCTGATGTGCCTGATAAAAAGGACCTGCAGGGCTGGTCTATTACCACCCTGGGAGACCGCTTTTACTTAACCCGGGTGAAGGAGATAGAAAGCCAGAACCCGGAGGTGAGAGAATTTGTTTTGGAGGAGGAAAAAAGGGAGGCAAGTTTTCCAGAAAATTCTGATTTTCAAGCGGTCTGGTGTTCCCGGGTTTCTATAACCCCCCTGCGCCCTAATCTCACTGATTTTATTCTGGGAGAAGAGCTGCGGGAAATCTTACAGAATAAAGGTCTGTCTTCTCTCTATCACCCCGGGTAAAGTTAAGGGGGCAGATTGTGGCTCAGTGGGTGCGAGGAAGATTGGTTTTGCGAGGCCTGGTTCAAGGAGTGGGCTATCGTTATTTTGTGTTGCGTAAAGCAGGAGAATTTGATGTGACAGGATTGGTGAGAAATCTTCCCACTGGAGAGGTGGAGGTTATAGCAGAGGGAAAAAAGGAAGAGGTGGAAAAATTCTTCGAAGAAATAAAACAAGGACCGGTAAGCGCTCATATCACTTCTTATTCGGAAGAGTGGTTTCCTTTTTCTGGTTTGTATTCTGATTTTCGGGTGGGCTACTGATGATGGATTTTGATAGCAAGGAAACTATAGAGCAGAGAAAAAATATGGTGGAGCGGCAATTAATCCTGCGAGGAATAAAGAACCAGCGGGTGATTGAAGCTTTTTTGCGTGTTCCTCGCCACATGTTTGTTCCTCCTTCTCACAGAGACCTATCTTACCAGGATACTCCTCTTCCCATTGGATATGGGCAAACCATTTCTCAACCTTACATCGTGGCTTTGATGGTAGAGCTTTTAAACCCCGAGGATGGAGACGAGGTTCTAGAGATAGGCACCGGCTCAGGATACCAAACGGCTATTCTCGCTGAGTTAGTCAAAATGGTCTATAGCGTGGAGAGGATTCCTGAGCTCATAAAGCGGGCGGGAGGCATTCTCTCTCAGCTGGGATATCGTAATGTAGTCCTCGTAGAAGGGGATGGAAGCAAGGGGCTACCTCGGTTTTCTCCCTACGATAAAATAATAGTAAGTGCCTGTTCTAAAAAGATTTATCCTGCCTGGGTGGAAGAACTGAAAGAGGAAGGGATAATTGTTTTGCCTTTGGAAGCAGAAAGAGGGCAAAATCTGGTGCGAGGGATAAAGAGAAAGGGAAAACTGGTGTTAGAAGACCACGGAGGCTGTGTTTTTGTACCTTTGGTGGAAGATGAGCTACAGGGGGAATCAAAATGAAAGCTCTGCTTGTGATAGACCTTTTGAACGACTTTGTCCATCCCCGGGGAGCGCTTTTTGTGGGAGAAAAAGCTAAAGAGGTGATAACTTTTTCTCAAGAATTAGTTTCTGAATGTCGGAAGGAAAATATACCTATCATTTATGTTTGTGATTCTCACCGTCCTGATGACCAGGAATTTACTCTCTTTCCGCCCCATGCCATAGAGGGAAGCTGGGGAGGGAAAGTCACAGAAGAGCTCACCCCTCAAGCCGGTGACTATATTATCCCCAAAAGAAGGTTCAGTGCCTTCTTCGGTACATCTTTAGATCTTCTTTTGCGGGAGAAAAAAATAGAAGAACTGGAAATAGTAGGAGTATGCACCAATATTTGTGTTCTATACACTTCAGCAGAGGCTCGAATGCTTAACTACCAGGTGGTAGTTCGCGAAAAGGGAGTTACCTCTTTTGATTTGGCGGCTCATGAATGGGCCCTCCGGGAGATGAAAAACACTTTAGGGGTAGAGGTAAAGTAATTGAAAAGAGTTATTCAGAGCGCTATTAATTTGAGCACTTCCTCTCCTTTCCTCGTAGAAAAAATAGTTGAAGAAATTTCTGGTCTTCCTGGGTTAAAAGTGGCTGATTATTCTTCCGACCCCGACCATAATCGCTCGGTGGTAACCCTCATAGGAGAAGAAGAAAGCTTAGAAAAAGCCGTGCTTAAAATTGTGGAGATAGCAGAAAAAGAAATAGATATATCCAGGCATCGGGGAGAGCATCCCCGAGTGGGAGCGGTAGATGTGATTCCTTTTACTCCCTGGCAGGGAGTGGATATGGAGGATTGTAAGAAATTAGCCTGGAAGGTGGGAGAAAAAGTAGCCGAGAGATTTGATGTCCCGGTTTATTTTTATGGGGAGGCGGCTCTCCGGGAGGAACACCGGGACCTTTCCCGCATCCGCCGGGGAGGATATGAGCTCCTGAAGGAAGAGATAGATAAAGTCCCCGAGAGACATCCGGATCTGGGTCCGGCTAAAATTCACCCCACTTTAGGAGCAGTGGTCATTGGAGCCCGGGGGCCTCTCGTGGCTTTCAATGTAAACCTGAAAACCCAAGACCTCGATATTGCAAAAGCAATCGCTCGCAAGCTGCGGGGTGAGACGGGGGGATTACGCTACGTTAAAGCTATCGGGGTTAGCTTAAAAAGCAAAGACATGGTTCAGGTTTCTATGAACCTTTTAGATTTTAAGAAAAGCACCATTTATCAGGCCTTTGAACTGGTAAAACTGGAAGCTAAGCGTTGGGGAGTAGAGGTAAAAGGAGGAGAGATAATCGGGCTTTTGCCTCTCGAGGCTCTGGTAGATGTGGCTGGCTTTTATCTGGGCATTCCCGAACTCTCGGTAGAACAAGTTTTAGAATATCATCTCTTTTAATTACAGTTAGCTGTGAGACCTCACTGCAATATCTCTCTCTGGACACTCCATCTTTTTTTCTTCTCATCGGAAAAGATAACTGTAGCAGGTTTGGAGAATGCTATAAACAATGGAGCGCCTCTCTTTTTCTCTGTTTCTGTTATGGACCGTTCTGAAAAATTTTTTGACTTTCTCTGACCAACCTATTGACAAACTGACTTTCTCTGATTATAATAGGAGTCGGAAAATAAATAAATAGATAAAAGGAGGGAAATGGAATGGCCAGAAGATTGTTACCGGTTCGGAGAGAAGAAAGGAGAGTAAGTCCAGCGAGACAACTGTGGGATCTCTTTGACTTACGAACTGATCTGGATGAGATTTTTGATGAGCTGATGGAGTTTCCTTTCTTCAGTGCACCTTCTCTGGTTGCCGGGTTTCCACCTGTAGACATAGCAGAAACTGAAAATGAAGTGATAGCCAAAGTAGAAGTACCAGGAGTGGATCCCAAGGACTTAGAAGTGCATGTTACTGAGGACACCTTAAACATCAAAGGTGAAGTGAAGGACGAGTGGGAAGAGAAAAAAGTAGGCTATTATGCTCGTGAGCGTTATTATGGAACCTTTGAACGCACTTTGCCTTTACCTGCTAGGGTAAAACAAGATGAGGTGAAGGCTCAATACAAAGATGGTGTTTTGCACATTACTCTTCCCAAAGTTGAACCCAGTACACCCAAAACGAAAAAAGTAGAAATAGAAGTAGGTAAATAGTAGGTAAATAAAAAAAGCCCGGAGTTTGCTCCGGGCTTTTTTTATTGGTCAGATACAAGCCCACAGCCAACTTTCCCCTCTTGCAAAGTAGTTTTTTCGATTATCCTTGCATCTTTTATACTTCTTTATTTTTTGGAGGTTATAAAAGGGCGGCACCCCCTTATAATTGACTTTCCTTCACCCTCAAAGGATGAAGGGAAAAAAAGAGTTGAGGGAGAAGGGAAAATACATAGAGGGTTTCCCGTTCTATTATTTGGACCCCTCGTAGAACCATTCAGGGGTGACGGACACGGAGGCTTTTTCCTCCGTGTTATTTTTGATCTTTCTCTTTTGTCTTCATGTTTTTCTTTTTGGGGGTTTATAAAGGGGCAACGCCCCTTTATAGTAC
>NZ_JAAYFP010000171.1:0-18460 GCF_012728195.1 Candidatus Sordicultor fermentans | reverse complement strand
ATACTCTTCTTTTCCTGCCAGAGTGGTACTATCCAGCCCTCATCTACCAGCTCCAGATTTTGATAGGGATTAAAATCCGGGGGGTAGCAAACCTGTATCAAAAATAATCCCCGGGGAGGAAGAGCCAGTCGGTTAAAGGAACGAGAGGGATTCTCCAGCATAAATTTTATCTCCTCAGGATTTTTCTTCCCCATGCCCACCTTCCACAGCTCTCCGGCAATAATTCTCACCATATTATATAAAAATCCATCTCCTTCCACCTGGAGTTGAAGAAGACCAGAAGGCTTCTCCTTTATCTCGATAGAATAAATAGTTCGAACCCCGGAAAAATCTGCTCCTCCCGAGGAGCTAAAAGAAGTAAAATCATGAGTCCCTTCAAGAAGGGAAAGGCATTCTTTCACCCGGGCTAAATTAAAATTTTTCGGGGAGAAAGAATACACAAAAGGTTTCCAAAAAACTGAAGGAGGATACATAAGAGAAAAAACATAGATGTAGATTTTGCGAATAGCCGTCTTTCGGGGATGGAAAGAAAGAGGAGCCTCCAGAACATCAACCACTCTAATATCAGGGGGAAGGAGAGAATTAAAGGCCTTTTTTATGGCTTCCGTGGACATATAAGTGGAAGTGGTAAAAGAAGCAACTTGCCCTGCAGCATGGACTCCCGCATCAGTTCTACCTGAAGCAAAGAGGGTTATTTTCTCTCTTAAAATTCTTTCCCCCACCTCTTCTACTACTCCCTGAATGGTCTTTCCTCTGCTCTGGCGCTGCCAGCCTTGATAATTTGACCCCTTATATTCCAGTACCAAACTGAGGTTGCGGAGAGACATCAGATAAAAGAGCGGAGAGAAAGGAGGGCAATAAAAGAAAAAGATAAAACCAGAAAATAATAATCAGAAGAAGTGAGCTCCAGAACCCGCAAGCGGGTCCTTCCCTTTCCTCCTCGATAACATCGAGATTCCATGGCAATAGCCAGCTCATCGGCTCTTTTGAAAGAGTTAACGAAAAGAGGGACTAAAAGGGGTATTAAATTTTTAGCTCTCTGCATTATACCTCCCGAATCTAAGTTCATACCTCGAGCCATTTGAGCTTTCATAATCCGATCTGCCTCTTCTAAAAGAGTGGGTATAAAACGAAGGGCAATGGTCATCATCATAGCTAACTCATGAGCCGGAAATCCCCACCTTTTCAGGGGGCTCAATAAATACTCCATCCCATCGGTTAGCTCTACTGGTGAAGTAGTGAGAGTTAAAAGAGAAGTGACTAAAATCAGAAGGCACAGCCTTGTTACAATTAAAAGGCCTTTCGATACTCCCTCCCGGGAAATATGTAAAAAACCGTATTCCCAGATATACTCTCCTGGAGTAAAAAAGAAATGCAACACCAGAGTAAGGATAAGGAGAAAAAGAAGAGGCCTCAAGCTTTTCAAGAGATAAGTAAAAGAAATGTGAGAAAGAGAAACTAAAAATATTAACGCTATCCCCCATAATAGAAAGGAAAACCAATCTTGTAAGATAAAAAGATTAATAATGGAAATCCCCACAAAAACGATTTTAACCCGGGGGTCTAAGCGGTGTATGGGAGAATCTAATGGAACATATTGGCCAATAGCTAAACTTCTACCCCACATTAACTCTTTTTCCCTCCAGAACTTTAAGCTGGATTTCTTCTGCCAGTTCCTGAGGAGTTAAAACTCCCGGAGTGACATCAAAACCCCTCTCTCTTAAAAGCCAGGCTACCTGAGCAGTCACAGGAGGGAAAATACCCAGGCTTTTTATCCACTCCACTTGAGAGAAAACCTGCCGGATGTCATCATCAAATTTTATTTTTCCTTTATCCATTATTATTATCCTTTTTGCTACCCGTGCTAAATCTTCCATGCTGTGAGAAACAATTATAAGAGTTAAGCCTCTCTCTTTCTGAAGTTTTTCCAGTTGACCGAGTATAATTCTCTTTCCCTCGGGGTCCAGGCCAGCGGTGGGTTCATCCAGAACTAAAGCCTCGGGCTCCATAGAGAGGATACTGGCAATGGCTACTCGTCTCATCTGCCCCCCGGAGAGCTCAAAAGGACTTTTATCTTTGACAGCCTCAAAATCCAGCCCTACTGCCTCCAAAGACCATTTTACTTTATCTTCCAGCTCTTTCCCCTCCACCCCCAGGTTGCGAGGGGCAAAAGCTACCTCCTTAAAAACCGTCTCTTCAAAAAACTGATCTTCGGGATACTGAAAAACCAGACCCACCTTACGGCGAATTTCCTGCAGGGGAGCTCCTTTTTTACCCGTATCCACTCCATCCACCAGTACCCTGCCACTTTGGGGAATCAAAAGAGCATTAAAATGCTGAATGAGAGTGGACTTGCCACAACCAGTTCTACCTACAATACCAATACTCTCTCCCCGCTCGATTTCCAGGTCTATATCTTCCAGTGCTGTAACAGCCAGAGGTGTACCCGGCAGATAAGTAAAAGATATATTTTCTAATTTTATGAACACAACTCTTCCACCAGTTCCCCGGGAGAAAGAGGCAAAGTCTTAAAGAGAGAAGGAAATTGCTTCTTTACCAGAAGAGCAGTTTCTGTTACCTGGGGAAGCTCCAGCCCCCACTCTTCTATGTTTTCTACCTGAGAAAAAATTTTTCGCGGTTTCCCCCGAGCAACGATTTTCCCTTCGTCCATGACCAGCACTTCATCTGCTTCAATAGCTTCTTCCACGTTATGGGTAATATGTAAGACAGCAATCTTCTCCCTTAGACTGGCAATCACTTTCATAAGTTCCTCCCTTCCTTCGGGGTCTAACATAGAGGTGGCTTCATCCAGTATTAAATACTCCGGGTGCATAGCCAGAACCCCGGCAATAGCCACTCGCTGCTTTTGACCTCCAGAAAGAAGATGAGGTTCTTTATTACGGTATTCGGTCATACCCACCAGAGTCAGCGCTTCTTCCACTCGAGCGAGAATTTCCTCCCGGGGTAAACCTAAATTCTCCGGACCAAAAGCTACATCTTCTTCCACTGTAGTAGCGATAATCTGGTTGTCGGGGTTTTGGAAAACCAGACCTACCCGACGCCTGATTTCCCAGATAGATTCTTCATCGCGGGTATTCATCCCGTCTACTATTACCTCCCCACTTTTGGGGAGCAGTAAGCCATTGGTATGTTTTGCCAGAGTAGATTTTCCTGAACCATTACGACCCAGTAAAACCATAAACTTACCCTGATGTATTTCTAAATCTACCTCTCTCAAAATCTCTTCATTTCTTGCTTCTGACTCATATTCTTCTCCATACCAAAAGCTTACCTTTTTAAACTCTATCAATTTATTGGCACTCCAGAGGCAATGAACTACTCTACTATTTCCACCAGAACTAAGGGAGCGCCATCTCCTCGGCGATATCCCATCTTCACCAGACGACAGTAGCCTCCTCTTCTTTCCCGAAAACGAGGCGCTACCTCCCGCAAAAGAATCTTAAATGCTTCCTTATCTCTAAGGTAGGAAATCACTTCTCGCAAAGAAGCATTATCCCCTTTTATTGCCAGAGAAACCACCCGGTCAAAATGTCTCTTCAGTGCTTTACCTTTTGCTTCTGTAGTTTGTATCTTCTCGTTTTTTATCAAAGAAACTAAAAGGTTAGACATCATGCTCTTTTTATGAGCAGTAGTCCTTCCTAACTTTTCAGTCCTCCGCCGGTGCCTCACCTTTATTCACTCCCTTTTCCTCTTTGCTTTCTACTTCGGAACTCCACTTCTCTACTTTTTCTACTATTTCTTCAAAAGTTTTTTGACCCAGATTTTTGATTTTTTTCAAGTCCTCAGGTCGTTCTTGGAGAATACTCACCAGTTCCTGCACCGTATCGATATGAGCTCTTTTAAGACAATTGTAAGCTCTTACTGAAAGCTCCAGCTCCTCAATGCTGGTTTCTGCTTCAGATGTTTCTTCATCTTCTTCGACCTCTTCAGCCGGTTCACTTTCCCCTATTTTTTCTTTCAATAACCCCCCAAAACGGGAGAACTCTTCAGCCAAAAGATCCAGAGATTGGCTGAGAGCCTGCTGGGGGGTGATAGCTCCATTAGTCCATATTTCTATAATCAGCTTATCATAGTTGGTAAGCTGTCCCACCCGGGTATCCAGAACCTGGAAATTTACTTTTTTCACCGGGGTGAACAGAGCATCAATAGGGATAAAGTTATAATCCTCTTTTATGTCTCTTCCTTCTACCTCAAGATAACCCCGTCCCTTTTTTACCGATATCTTCATAGAAAGCTTTGCTTCCTCATCTATTTCTGCTAAGTGATGGTCTAAGTTGATTATTTCCACATTACTGTTAGGCTGTATATCCCGGGCCGTGACTTCTCGTAATTCTCCAGGAACTCCCTCTACTTCTAAATAAAGGGTTTCTTCATCATCAGAATAAGAACGCAAAACCAGACCCTTGAGGTTTAGAACTATGTCGATTATGTCCTCTCTTACCCCGGGCAGAGAGGAAAATTCATGAATTATCCCTTCAATTTGTACTCCGGTAACCGCCGCACCTTCTATAGAGGAAAGTAAAACCCGACGCAGAGCATTACCCACCGTAATACCCCAACCCACCTCCAGAGGCTCAATAGAGAATTTACCATACTGAACCTTAGTGGCATGGTCTTCCTCCCACTCTAAAAGGTCACACCTTGTTATATCTCGAATATCCAACATTACCAGCACCTCAAAATTATTTAGAATAAAATTCTACTATAAGCTGTTCTTCCACTGCGTAATCAATATCTTCTCTTTGTGGTTCTCGCAATATAGTAGCCTTGCCATCTTCACTCACTCCCAGCCAGGCAGGAGTCGGGGTTCTTTCTTCTTCCATTAATTCTTTAATTTTTTTATGTTTTTCCCCCCGAGAAGATAATTCCACCACATCACCTTCATCTACCAGGTAAGACGGTATATCCACCTTGCGACCATTAACTAAAAAATGACCGTGAAGAACCATTTGCCTTGCATCAGCACGAGAATCTGCCCATCCCGCCCGAAAAACTACATTATCTAATCTTCTCTCCAAAAGAGAAAGAAGATTCTCTCCCGTCACTCCAGGAAGGCGACTGGCTTTTTCAAAATAATTCTTAAACTGATTTTCAGTTATACCATACATAAATCGTACCCGCTGTTTTTCCTTAAGCTGTATACCATAACTGGACAGCCTTCGACGAGACCCTTTGTGCACCCCGGGCGGGAAGGGTCGTTTTTCCATAGCACATTTATCAGTATAGCAGCGAGGCCCTTTTAAAAAAAGCTTGCTGCCATGTCTTCGACAGAGTCGGCATTTAGCATCAGTGTACCTTGACATTTTCTGTATCCTCCTTCATACCCTTCTTTGTTTAGGTGGCCGACAACCATTATGAGGAATAGGAGTAACGTCTTTTATAGAGCTAATGATTAAGCCAGCTGCTTGCAAAGACCGGATAGCAGTTTCTCTCCCCGAGCCAGGGCCTTTCACCAACACTTCCACTTCTCGCAACCCCTGATCCATGGCTTTCTTTGCTGCCTGTTCAGCTGCTAGCTGAGCAGCAAAGGGGGTTCCCTTCTTCGTCCCTTTAAATCCAGCACTTCCAGCACTAGACCAGGACAAAACATTTCCCTCTTTATCAGTTATGGAAACAACGGTATTATTAAAAGTGGACTTTATATGGGCAATACCTTCCCTGACCGTCCTTTTTTCTCTTTTCTTTTTTCTACCTGCTTTAGCCAAATTAGTCTAAGCCTCCCTTTATCATACTGTTTTAATTACCTACCTCTTTTTGCTCCTGCAGTTCTTCTGGGACCTTTGCGAGTCCGGGCATTAGTACGGGTTCTCTGTCCCCTCACCGGTAGCCCTTGCCTGTGCCGCATACCCCGGTAACATCCAATGGAAATCAGACGCTTAATGTTTTGAGAAACCTGAGCCCTCAACTCTCCTTCCACCGGATATTTCTCCACTTCTTTCTGGATTCGCACTAATTCATCATCACTCAAATCTTTGACTCTGATTCCTGGTTCTACATTAGCTTCTTCCAAAATTTTTGCCGATAACTTTCTGCCTATTCCATAAATGTAAGTGAGCGCAATATCTACCCTTTTGTGGTTGGGTAAATCAACTCCGGCAATTCTGGCCATAAGAAAAAAACCTCCTAACCCTGTCTCTGCTTATGTCGGGGATTGGAACAGATAACCATTACTTTCCCCCGTCGACGTATCACTTTACACTTTTCACATCTCGGTTTCACCGAGGCACTAACTCTCATCTTCTTGCCTCCTTTTTCACTTATACCGATACACAATTCGCCCTTTAGTAGGGTCGTATTTTGATATCTGCACGGTAACTTTATCACCAGGAAGAATTCTAATATAATGCATCCTCATTTTACCTGAAATATGAGCCAATATTACCTTACCCGTTTCTAATTCTACTTTAAACATGGCATTGGGTAAAGCCTCTAAAACCGTTCCTTTTACTTCAACAATATCTTCTTTAACCATTATTGCTCTTTATCTCCGGAATGAGTTAAAATCACCGGACCTTTTTTAGTAACCCAAACGGTATGCTCAAAATGAGCTGACAAACCACCATCTTTAGTTACCACCGTCCAATCATCATCCAATATTTCTACCTGGTATCCTCCTTCATTAGCCATAGGCTCGATAGCCAACACCATCCCTTCTTCAATAACTACTCCCCGATTTTTCTTTCCAAAATTAGGTATTTGAGGTTCCTCATGTAGGGCTCTACCCACGCCATGCCCCACAAAGTCCCTCACCACCGAAAAACCCGCAGATTCAATAGTTTCCTGAATAGCATGAGATATGTCACCAATTCTATTACCCGGCAAAGCTCTTTTTATTCCCTCATATAGAGATTTTTCTGTAACTTCTACCAGTTTCTGAGCCAAAGAGTTACCATCACCTGCTACCACGCTGAAAGCAGCATCGGTATAAAATCCCTGAAACTCCACTCCTATATCCACACTCACTAAATCTCCAGACTCGATCACCCGTTCTCCAGGAATACCATGCACTACTTGCTCATTAATAGAGATACAGATGGAAGCCGGATAACCTCGATAGCCCAAAAAAGCCGGTCGAGCTCCGTGGCTTTTTATTAAATCTGCAGCCACCTGGTCCAGAAAAGAGGTCTTAACTCCAGGAATTATCAGTCTTTTTATTTCCCGGATAACCTCTGCTAAAATCTTTCCACTCTGGCGAATTTTTTCAACTTCATCATCACTTATTAATTTACTCATTGCCCGGCTGCCACTTCTTTCAAAGCTTCCTTAACTCTATCATACACTTCCTCTATAGGAGCGCTGGATGGTATAACTCGCAATAAATTTCGCTCTTCATAGAAATCGATTAAAGGTTTGGTTTCTTCTTCGTAAGTCTCCAATCGTTTACGAATTACTTCTGGTTTATCATCATCTCTCTGTATCAATTTACCTCCGCATCGGTCACAAAGTTCGTCTCGCTGTGGAGGATTAGAAAGGAGATTATAAGGAGTTTGACAGTTTTCACAAACCCGCCGGGAAGAAAGTCTCTTTATTACTTCTTCTTTATCCACTGCAAAATAGAGAACCACATCCAAGGATAAACCCTTCTCCTTCAGCATTTCTTCTAAGGCTTCTGCTTGCTTTATGGTACGGGGAAAACCATCCAGGATAAAACCTGACCATAAATTATCCTGGTCAATCTTCTCTTTAACTATACCTATTACCACATCATCAGGGACTAATCTCCCACTTTTAACAAACTCTTCCGCCTTTTTACCCCAGGGGGTTTGATTTTTTATAGCCAGGCGAATTATATCACCGGTGGATAGGGTACTAACACCTAAATCTTTTTCCATCATTTTAGCCTGTGTCCCCTTACCCGCTCCCGGAGGTCCCAATAAAACTATGCGCAATTTCTCTTCTCCTTTCTCATTTACGGATAAAACCTTCATAATGTCTCATGAGCAATTGAGCTTCCAGTTGTCTCACCGTCTCAATGGCCACTCCTACCATAATGAGGATTGCTGTTCCTCCAAAGTAAAAAGTGGTAACCTTGGTCAAATCGGTTATGATATTAGGAACTATAGCAATAAAGGTTAAAAACAAAGCTCCCCACAAAGTGATACGAGAAAGAGTACGGTCTAAATATTCTACCGTTGGCCTTCCCGGTCTTATTCCCGGAATAAAACCACCATACTTTTGCATATTCTCAGCCAGCTCCACAGGGTTAAAAGAAACCGCGGTATAAAAATAGGTGAAAAATATGATCAAGGCTGCATAAAGAGAAAGATAAAGAGGAGAATTAGGAGAAAGAGCACTGGCTATACTGGCCATAACCTTCGAGCCCTGAAAAAATTGAGCTAAAGTGGCAGGGAAAAGGAGAATAGAAGAGGCAAAAATGATAGGAAGCACTCCTCCCTGCACAATTCTAATAGGTATATGGGTGCTCTGTCCTCCAT
Source organism: Candidatus Sordicultor fermentans (assembly GCF_012728195.1). Taxonomy (NCBI): domain Bacteria; kingdom Pseudomonadati; phylum Atribacterota; class Atribacteria; order Atribacterales; family Candidatus Caldatribacteriaceae; genus Candidatus Sordicultor; species Candidatus Sordicultor fermentans. The sequence continues at coordinate 10,004 of NZ_JAAYFP010000171.1, read as the reverse complement.
ACATCTTCCTTCCCACCACTCTTTTAGAATACTGAACCGGGATTCTCCTCTGCGCTTCCTGAAAAGCTACTACTACAGCAATGATTGCCACATTCATCACCAGAGACAAAATGAAATACAAAAGATTAATTTCCCCCACTTTGATTAAGGAAAAAGTTCTCACCAATTGGGGAAGTACCCGGGCTACGATACCGGCAAAAATGATAAGAGAAGTCCCGTTACCCACCCCTAAATCAGTTATCAACTCTCCCAGCCACATCAAAAATATGGTCCCAGCAGTAAGAGTAAGAAGAACAGTTATTTTATATCCCCAGCCCGGGTAAAGAACCACTCCCATTCCTTCTATCCAGGAGGTTATTCCAAACCCTTGCACCAGAGCTAAAACAATGGCAAACCACCTCGTATACTGAGCAATTTTATCTCTTCCCTCTTCTCCGCTTCGGCTTAATTCCTCTAAGCTAGGGATAACCGCCGTCAGAAGCTGGATGATAATGGAAGCATTAATATAGGGAACGATGCCCAGAGCTAAGATAGAAAAGTTACTCAAGGCACCGCCAGCGAACATATCCAGAAAACCTAAAATTCCTCCCTGAGAAAAAACATCGGCTAAAGCTCGAGAATCAATTCCCGGAACAGGAATATGAGCACCAACGCGAAAAAGCACCAACATAAAGAGAGTAAAGAGAATTCTTCTTTTCAGGTCCGGTATTCTAAATAATTTTAAGAGGGATTCCCACATCTTATACTACCTCTGCTCTTCCGCCTTTTTCTTCAATCTTCTCTTTAGCCGAAAGAGAAAAGGCGTCAGCTTTCACTATCAACTTTTTAGTTAGCTCTCCCCCACCTAAAATCTTAACTGGAAGATCCAGTTTCTTAATCAACCCCGCTTTTCGTAGAAGCTCTTTATTCACCTCTTCTCCTTCTTCAAAACGATTAAGAGCTTCTAAGTTGATTATCTGCCATTCCTTTCTATTCCAGCTCCGAAAACCTCTTTTAGGAATCCGACGCACCAGAGGCATCTGTCCCCCTTCAAAGTAAGGAGGAATTTTGCCACCAGAGCGAGATTTCTGTCCTTTATGTCCTCGTCCACTAGTCTTTCCATGACCTGAACTTATGCCTCGACCCACTCTTTTCCGATAATGAAAAGAACCATCTCGGGGTTTTAAGTCGTTAACTCCCATATTATCTTTCTCCTTCCTCTGCACTTTCTACTTCTTCTACTTCTAAAAGATAAGATATCTTGTTAACCATACCCCTCAAGGAGGAAGAGTCCTTATGGTACACAGTTTGATTTAATTTGTGAAGACCCAGAGCTTTGACAGTCCTTTTATGAGACTCTGGTCTGCCAATGGGACTTTTCTTCAAAGTAATCTTCAGTGATTTCTCTCCCATTTTCTTCTCTCCTTTAGCGAGAAACAGTAAAGAAGTCTTTCACTTCTTTCCCTCGTAAGCGAGCCACTTCCTGAGGGTCTTTCAAAGACATCAACCCCTGCATGGTAGCTCGAGCCAGATTCACAGGATTATTACTCCCCAGAGATTTAGTCAACACATCCTTTATCCCTGCCACTTCTAGAACTGCTCTAACCGCTCCACCGGCAATAACTCCAGTTCCCGGGGCAGCAGGCCTTAAAACCACCCGGCTGGCTCCTGCCCTTCCCACCAATTCATGAGTGATGGTGGTACCTCTCATGGGAAACTGAATCAAAGATTTCCGAGCTTTTTCCGTGGCTTTTCTCACTGCCTCAGGAACTTCTTTAGCTTTACCTGTACCAATACCTACCACTCCTTCTCCGTTCCCCACCGCTACTAAAGCCCGGAAACCAAAACGCTTGCCTCCTTTGACCACTTTGCTAACTCGATTTACTTCTATCAATCTTTCTTTAAGCTCCAAGCCGTCTGGCTTTATTCTCCTCATCTTTCGACCTCCATCTGGTTAAAATTGCAATCCGCCTTCTCTGGCTCCTTCAGCTAAAGCCTTAACCCGACCGTGATATTTATATCCTCCTCTATCGAAAACCACGGTTTCTATTCCCTTCTCCCGGGCTTTCTGCGCCAGAAGCTTTCCCACCTCTTTAGCTATTTCGACTCCAGAGCCATCTTTACCTCTGAGCTCTGAAGTAAGGGAAGAGACCGCCACCAGAGTTCTGCCTTCACTATCATCAATGATCTGGCCATATATATGCCTGAGGCTGCGGAAAACGACAAGACGAGGACGCTCGGCACTACCCCGTACTTTTTTTCGTACCCTTCTATGTCTTTTGTCTCTTTTCTCTCTTTTTTCCTCTACCAGCATAATAAGACTCTCCCTTCACTTCGCAGTTGCTTTACCTTGTTTTCTTCTGGTAACTTCGCCCACATACTTAATTCCTGTACCATGGTAAGGCTCTACCTTTCTTAGCCCCCTGATATTAGCTGCTACCTGACCTACTTTTTCTTTGTCAATACCTTTTACTTTCACTACCTGTCCCTCCACCTCAAAGGTAATGCCGGAGGGAGGTTCTATCTCTATGGGATGGGAAAATCCCAGGTTAAGAACTAAATTTTGTCCTTTTTTCTGAGCTCGATAGCCTAATCCGCTAATCTCCAGAGCTTTTTCAAAACCCTGGGACACTCCTTCCACCATATTAGCCACCAGAGTCCGGGTTAAGCCATGAAGAGAACGATCTAATTTATCTTCTCCTTTTCTAATTACCTGAAGAGTATTTCCTTCTTTCTCCACTTTCACTCGAGGATGAATTTCCCTCTCTAAGGTTCCCAGAGGACCTTTAGCCACTATCGTGCGACCCTCAATTTTTACATTTACACCATCTGGTATCACTACCGGTTTCTTTCCTACGCGGGACATGGTTAATCCTCCTTCACCAAATATAGCAAATAACTTCCCCACCTACGCCTAATTTTTTAGCTTCTTTTCCCGTCATCATCCCTTGAGAGGTGGAAACTACCACTGTTCCCATTCCCCCCAGAAGCACAGGTATTTCATTTTTTCCGGCATACACTCTCAAACCTGGTTTACTTATTCTTTTCAAACCATTAATTACTCTTTCTCGATTAGGACCATATTTCAACTCGATAATCAAGTCACTCTTTCCACCTTCCTGAGTGAGAACTTTATAATCGTTAATATAGCCTTCCTCTCTAAGGATTCGAGTTATTTCAATTTTAGACCGGGAGGAAGGAACTTTAACTATACTCTCTCCCGCTTTTAAGGCGTTCCTAATCCTCGTCAACATATCAGCAATGGGATCTGTATGGGCCACTATGTTTTTCCTCCTTTACCAGCTCGACTTGGTTACCCCAGGTATTTCACCTCTGCTTGCCAAATTACGAAAACAAATCCTACACAGACCAAAATCCCGCAAGTAACCCCGAGGTCTTCCACATAAACTGCATCTATTTCTATAGCGCACCTTAAACTTCAAATCCTTTTTTTCTCTTTCTATTTTAGCTTTACGAGCCATTAAAAAACCTCCTCTACTTCCTAAATGGTAAACCCAGCGCTTCCAGCAAAGCTTTAGCTTCTTCATCAGTGGACGCAGTGGTTACAAAAGTGATATTCATACCTCTAACCCGCTCCACCCTATCATAGCTAATTTCGGGGAAAATTAATTGTTCTTCAATGCCAATGGTACAGTTTCCTCTCCCATCAAAAGAACTATCCGGAAATCCCCTGAAATCACGAATACGAGCCACAGCTATATTCAGGAACCGATCCATAAATTCATACATTGTATTTTTTCTCAAGGTAACCTTACAACCAATTGGTGCGCCTCGGCGCAACTTAAAGTTAGATATAGATTTTTTAGCTCGAGTCACCAATGGTTTCTGCCCGGTAATAAGAGCCAACTCTTCTATTGCTAAATCAAGGTAGCGGGAGTTTTGAGTAGCATCCCCTACCCCCACATTAATAACTATTTTTTCTACCTTGGGCACTTGCATAACATTTCGATAACCAAAAGTCTCAACAAGACTGGGAATTACTTCTTTCTGGTATTTTTCCTTGGTGATGGACACAGCCACAATCCTCCTTGCTACACCTTATCTATGATTTCTCCACATTTTTTACATACTCTGACTCGAGAACGGGACTCAGCCACTTTAACTCTGCGAATTTTAGTAGGTTGATTACAGCGACTACAAATCAGTCTTAAATTAGAAATTTTTACCGGATTTTCTCTGTTTATTATTCCTCCCTGAGGGTTGTCCTGAGTGGGACGGGTATGTTTTTTAACTATGTTAATTCCCTCTACCACCACTTTTCCTTCCCGGGGAAAAACCTTCAGAACTTTCCCTCTTTTTCCCCGATTCTTACCCCGGACAATCTCTACTGAATCACCTTTTTTTATGGCTACACTAGCTTTTTTCTCTCGACTTTCCATTTTAACCACCTTCCTCATACCACCTCAGGAGCCAGTGAGATAATACGCGAAAAATTACGGCTTCTCAGCTCTCTTCCCACCGGACCAAAAATTCGAGTTCCTCGAGGCACATCCTGATTGGTGACCAAAACAGCAGCATTATCATCAAAACGGACAAAGCTACCATCTGGTCTCCCTACTTCCTTCTTGGTTCTCACAACCACCGCTCTTACCACTTCCCCTTTTTTTACATCAGAGCGAGGTTCTGCTTCTTTTACTGTAGCAATAATTACGTCACCAATACTTGCATAACGGCGACCAGAGCCACCCAGTACTCGAATGCACATTATTTTTTTAGCTCCCGTATTGTCAGCTACCTCAAGCATAGTTCTCGACTGAATCAACTTCTTCTCCTCCCTCTACCCTGGCTTTTTGCAACACCGTGACAACTCTCCATCTTTTAGTCTTGCTCAAGGGCCTTGTTTCCTCAATCAGAACCCGATCCCCCACTGCACAAATTCCATTCTCGTCATGAGCAGAGAACCGACTCGCTTTTCTAATTTTCTTTCTATAAAGAGGGTGTTCAGAAATTCTCACCACTTTTACCACTACTGTTTTATCCATAGCATTACTAACTACTTCGCCAGTTAATCTTTTTCTTGCTCCCATTCTACTTAACCCCCTGCTTCTCTTCAGACAATTCTCTTTCTCTCAAAATCGTCTTCACTCGAGCAATGTCTTTTTTAACCATTTTTATTCTCTTAGGATTACCCAATTGACCGGTAATGCTTTGAAAACGCAAATTAAAAAGTTCAGTACGTAAATCTTTGAATCTCTGATTTAGCTCTTCATTAGTCAAATTGCGAAGCTCTAAAGCCTTCATATCTCTCACCCCTAATCAATGCTTCTCTCCACCACCCTGGTCTTGATCGGCAATTTGTGGGAAGCCAGTCGGAGAGCTTCCTGTGCCGTTTCTCTATCTACTCCCCCTATCTCAAAAAGAATCTTTCCCGGTTTTACCACTGCTACCCATCCTTCTACCGGCCCTTTTCCCTTACCCATTCTTGTTTCTGTGGGCTTTTTAGTATAGGGCTTATCAGGAAAGACACGAATCCATATTTTTCCTTTTTTCATACTACGAGATAGAGCCACTCGAGCCGCCTCAATCTGAGGATTAGTAATCCAGGCTGGCTCCAGAGCCTGAAGACCGAAATCTCCAAAATCAACTTTATTACCCCGGGAGGCCACACCCTTCATTCTTCCTCGGTGTTGTTTTCTATATTTAACTTTCTTGGGCATCAACATAGTCTTCTGCTACCTCCTCATAACTTCCTTCTTCCTTCTCTTTTTTCTCTTTTCCCGAAAGAGCAGCACCTTCTGCCTCTAACAACTCTCCAGGAGAAATCACTTCTCCCTTGAATATCCACACTTTTACTCCAATTTTTCCATAAGTAGTGAGAGATTCAGTAAAGCCATAATCTATGTCTGCCCGCAAGGTATGGAGAGGAAGACGACCTTCTCGATACCACTCTTCCCGCGCGATTTCTGCTCCGGCTAAACGACCGGAACAGGATATTTTTATACCCTGAGCACCCATCCTTAAAGCTCTATTGATAGCCTGTTTCATAGCTCGCCTATAAGAAACTCTCCGTTCTATCTGAGAAGCAACGATCTCGGCCACCAGTTGAGCATCAATCTCCGGGATGGGCACCTCTTCCACCGAAATCTGGATGTTCTGATTTCCGGTCATATTCTGGATATCCTGACGAAGCTTTTCCACCTCGCTGCCTCTTCTGCCAATGACAATGCCAGGCCGGGAGGTTTTAACAATTATCTTTATCTGGTTAGCCAGTCGCTCCACTTCCACCCGAGAAATACCTGAACGATAAAATCTATTTTTAACTTCCTGGCGAATCTTCAAGTCCTCTATAAGATAATCTTTAAACTTATTTTTTTCTGCGTACCAGCGAGATTGCCAATCCTTAACAATTCCCAAACGCAACCCAATTGGATTTACTTTCTGCCCCAATTATTGTTCCTCCTTTTCCGAAACTGCCACTGTAATATGAGAGGTTCTTTTCCTGATTAGATACCCTCTCCCCATAGCCCGGGGACGTACCCGTTTTAAAGTCGGCCCCTGATCTACAAAAGCTTTAGACACTACTAATTGATCCACATCCAGATTATAGTTATTCTCTGCATTGGCAACCGCTGACTTCAAAACCTTATACACCATTTCGGCTGACTTTTTAGGAATAAACTGTAAAATAGTTAAAGCTTCCTGCGCCGATTTTCCCCGAATTAAATCAACAATTTGCCTTGCTTTGCGAGGCGAGATGCGCAAATATTTTGCCGTTGCTTTTACTTCCATATTTTCCAATCCTCCCTCACCTCAACGCCGTAGAGCGTTCCGTGGGACTACCATGTCCTTTAAAAGTTCGAGTAGGAGCAAATTCTCCTAACTTATGCCCTACCATTTGCTCAGTGATATAAACAGGAATGTGCTTTTTCCCGTTGTGAACAGCAATAGTATGCCCTACCATTTCAGGGATTATCACACAAGCTCGACACCAGGTTTTAATTACCCTTTTCTCTCCCTTTCGATTAAGTTCTTCAATTCTTTCTCGCAAGCGTGAATCTACATAAGGACCCTTCTTTGTAGATCTACCCATCCCTACTTCCTCCTCTTAACAATCCATTTATCCGTCTTTTTGTTCTTCCTGGTTTTAAAGCCTTTAGTAGGCACTCCCCAGGGGCTCACCGGATGTCTTCCTCCGTGGGATTTCCCTTCTCCTCCACCATGAGGATGGTCGATAGGATTCATAGCTACTCCTCGCACGGTAGGCCTCACTCCTAACCATCGTTTCCTTCCTGCTTTGCCAATGGCCACATTCTCATGTTCTACATTGCCTACCTGACCTACGGTGGCCAAACAATCTATATTAATCAAGCGTACTTCCCCGGAGGAAAGTCGAACTTGAGCATAATCTCCTTCTTTAGCCATTAACTGGGCATAAGCCCCTGCTGATCTTGCTAACTGTCCACCCTTGCCCTTTCTTAACTCCACATTATGAATGAAAGTCCCCAGCGGTATATTACGAAGAGGCAAAGCATTACCAGGACGGATGTCCGCCTCTTCTCCGCTCATTAATACATCCCCCACCGTGACTCCTAAAGGAGCAATGATGTAACGCTTTTCTCCATCAGCATATTTCAAAAGAGCGATTCGAGCAGACCGGTTGGGGTCATACTCAATTCTTTCTACTTTAGCAGGAATGCCAAATTTATCTCTTTTGAAATCAACACACCGATATTTTCTCTTGTGGCCTCCTCCTCGATGTCTTACCGAAATTCTCCCCTGGTTATCTCTCCCCGCTTTACTTTTCAACGGTTTTAAAAGAGATTTTTCCGGCCCACCAGGAGTAATTTCTTCAAAGGTATGACCACTCATATGTCTTCGGCCTGGTGTAACTGGCTTGTATTGTTTCAAATTAGCCATATTGTTCTCTCCTTTTTAAGTAATATCAAAGGCTTTTATTCTTTCTCCTGGCTTCAAGAAAACTATCGCTTTCTTATATGAGCTAGTTTTACCCTCAAAGCGTCCCAGCCTTTTTGTTTTCCCTTTAACCCTCACCGTGTTTACTCGAGTTACTGTCACCCCAAAGGCATCTTCCACTGCTTTCTTTATCTCTGCCTTAGTGGCTCGAGAATCAACCTTAAAAACATATTTACTCTCCTTCTGGAGGTTCACTGTCTTCTCGGTAATGATAGGGTTAATCAATATCTCTCGCTGATTACTCATCTTCCTGCCTCCAAAGTGACGAGAAGGCCTCTCTCTCCATCACCACCAGCTGGGAATCCACCACAAAGTAAGTAGTTAACTCACCAACTGATTTCACTCTAACGTCAGGGAGATTGGAAAAAGCTCTTCTCACATTTTCTTTACTTTCCTCAGTAACCACCAACACTTTTCTTAGCTCATCCCCAGTTAGAGAAGAAAGGAATTGCTTGGCTTCTTTAGTTTTAGGGCTCTTAAAATCGATCTCCTCTATCAAACGCAACAATCCTTGATTTATTTTTTCTTCTAAAGCTAAAATCAGAGCTCTCCTTCTTTCTTTCTTAGAAAGGCTATGGTAGTAAGAGCGAGGAGCAGGACCAAACGTTACTCCTCCTCCCTTCCAGATGGGAGAACGGATACTTCCATGTCTTGCTCGACCAGTTCCTTTCTGTCTCCAGGGTTTTCTCCCTCCCCCTCTTACTTCCCCCCGGGTTTTAGTTTTGGCCGTTCCTAATCTTTGATTATCTAAATAAGCCTTGACCGAGAGGTAAAGAAGGTGATAATCTTCATCGGACAGAACTGTATCTTCTAAGGTGATGGTGTCTACCACCTTTCCCTCTTTGTTCCACACTTCTAACTCCATCTTCTATCCCCCTATCTGGTTACTTTCGAATTATTATTACTGGACTTCCTGCCGGGCCAGGAACTGCTCCTTTTAAAATGAGAAGGTCTCTTTCTGCATTTATTCCCACTACTTCCAGATTGCGAACTGTTACCCTCTTCCCTCCCATTCTCCCGGGAAGACCTTTTCCTTTAAAAACCCTGCCGGCGTCTGTACCACCTATAGAGCCAGGTGCTCTATGAAACATAGAACCATGAGAGGTTTCTCCTCCCTTGTATCCCAGTCTTTTTACCACTCCGGCAAACCCTTTACCCTTGGACTTACCGGTTACGTCCACCCGGTCTCCTATTTGAAAGCCATCTACTTTCAATACTTCACCCGGCTGATATTGAGTATCCTTAAAAGAAAACTCTTTCAAAAACTTAAGAGGAGGCACTCCTCCTTTTTTAAGGTGTCCCAGACGAGGTTTATTGAGTTTTCTTTCCTTAACCTCTCCATAACCTATTTGCCAGGCTTCATACCCATCCCGCTCTTTAGTCTTTTTGCCGGTAACATAACAGGGACCACATTTAATTACCGTTACCGGAACAGATATTCCTTCCGGGGTAAAAATCCTGGTCATTCCTACTTTTTCTCCTATCATTCCATAAGTCACTGTTTTCATCTATATCTCCTTCCCCAGCTACCTCATCAAAGCTTGATCTCTATATCTACCCCAGCTGGTAAATCGAGATGCATCAGAGCGTCAACCGTCTTAGGGTTGGGGTCTACTATATCGATCAATCTTTTGTGGGTTCGCATTTCAAATTGTTCTCGAGATTTTTTATCCACATGAGGAGATCGTAAAACAGTATACTTAGCAATCTCAGTGGGTAAAGGCACAGGCCCCGAGACTTCTGCCCCCGTTCTCTCCACTGCGTGCACTATTTTGAGTGCCGATTGATCCAGAATTTTATGATCGTAAGCTTTTAACTTTATTCTTATTTTTTGAGCCACTTCCTACGCCTCCCTCTCCCCCTATTCAATAATATCAGCTACTACTCCTGCTCCTACTGTTCTTCCTCCCTCACGGATAGCAAAACGTAGGCCCTTTTCCATAGCAATAGGATAGATTAGTTTCACTTCCAGAGTAGCATTATCTCCAGGCATAACCATCTCTACCCCTTCAGGGAGTTTAATCTCTCCAGTAACATCAGTAGTTCTAAAGTAAAACTGAGGACGATAACCATTGAAGAAAGGAGTATGT
>NZ_JAAYFP010000170.1:0-3456 GCF_012728195.1 Candidatus Sordicultor fermentans | reverse complement strand
GAACAACCCCGCTATTAAAGCACCCGGTAAACAAAAAGGGGATAAAAACGATCCAGAAAAGCTTCCCCCTTTTATTTTTCATTTATCTTACCTCTATTTTCAAGGAGAGAAGATCGGCTGCTGCGTCTGCATCTCCTGCTAAGTCGTAAATTGGAGGCTCACTGCTTTGTTGCTTAAGCCGAAATGTCGCCACTTCATCCAGAAAATCTTCTACATTTCCTCCTTTATCCGTTGACACCACCATTACCCGGATAATATCTGGGTTACCTAAATCATCGACTAAAGATAAAGTTACCACCATCTCCTGACCCGACACAGAAGGAGAAGAAAAGTAACTAAAGCTTCCACCGGGTTTCCTTAAAAAGAAGTTGTGGTCTTCCCACTTCACCACATAAAATTCATTCCACCTATCAGGATCAGAATCAGGAATGAGTCCGGAGTCAGTGCTTATGGCCACATAATATACATAAGAAGGGCTAATTTCCTGCCAGGTGGTGGTGATATAGAGATTTTTTCCTCCTTCTCCCCAGTCGGGCTGTTCTCCTCGAGCGCAACCCACCGCAAGAAGCGCCACCACGACAAGAAGAAAAAACTTATTTTTCATCGATTTATCCTCCTAATTTTATTTTTTCTCCGGGAAGAGCTTTGATTCCGTACTCCAACCAGAAAGTGTCCCGAGACTGGTCATAAAAAAGGCTTATTTCCCGGCAGTGGAGGTCGTTGGTCAACCCTACTCGCACTCCATCTATCTCTCCCTCTTGAGGATCCCACCTTCCTGAAAAATCAATGCCCCACTCTTTATTCATAGGCCAGGCAATGCCAAAGACCACGCTTCCCCACTCATTGTCATTGATATCATAACTACCGCTCAATTCTACTTTTTTATTATCCTCTAAGTTATACTCTATGCTGAATAAAGCATCTACAAACTCTTCTTCCCGAAAGTCATATCCGGTATCCAAACTCACTCCCCAGGGGCTTCGGTCGTAATCCAGGCCTAAACTCAAATAATTAGTTCGGGGCCGGACATAATCAAATTTGAAAGGAGTGGCTCCATCGTAGTCACCCCTCTGATAAGAAAGAGTCAAAGACAGATCAGGAGATATTTCATCCACCCACTTTATCCCTCCCAGCCAGATATAGCGGGCAAAACCATTACCATAAAAATCCTGTTGAAAGTTGAAGAAAGAAGTGAGGTCTCCTCCCCCTACCTCACTCTTGCCCTCAAGGTTCAAGGTGAGGCGCAGGCGCTCATCTATTACTCCGGTCTCTTCTTCAAAATAGTGGCCCAGGAGTAATCCAGCTTTATAGGTAAAATCTGACTCTCCGATTTTCTCTTTGCCTCGAGCAACCTCGAGCTCGGGGATTTTGAATACCACTTTATTGGAGTCACCAGTGTAGGCGTCTCCTTCCAAATCTGTGTGGCCACTATATCGCAGGTAATAAGTGTAAAGGTCAGAAGTTTTCTTAAAAGTAACCCCGTAGGCAAGGTCCTGGTCAACGAACTCTCCTCTTTTTTCATACTCTTTGTAGTTGAGGTTCAACTCTCCAGTCAGGTCATCTCTCAGCTTATATTGATAGTTCCAGGTGGTGTAGAGATTTTCGGTATTGCTGCTCTCATTAGCGCTGTAGCTCAAGTTAAGCTTACTGGTACTTTTATCTTTCGCTCGCAAAAGAGAAATAAAACCAGAATAACGGTCATCGGCCTCCCCCAAAGTACCAGAATAGTCCAGATTCAAGCTCAAATCAGTAAACTCATCGACTTCTTTGCTGTATTTAACGCTCCCCCGGAGAGTAGAGGAAGAAGAAGCCGGGTCTCGATAATAGATGGTAAGCCTCCCCTCTTCTCCTTCTCGCTCTAAATAATGAGTGACGCCGAGACCCCATCCTCCGTGTTGCCACCAGTCCAGAGTGATAGTGCCAAAGGAGTAATCATTCACAAAATAGTTATAAAAGTAGCTGAAGTAAAAACCCAGGTCGGCTGAGTGTCCCACGACAGGCAGGAAAGGCAACTGCTCTTTGCGATTTAAGAAAAAAACATAAAAAGGTAAAGAGAGGAGACGATGGCCAAAATCCCAGTAAGAAAGGTCATAAATTTCTACTTTTTCATCAGGATAAATCACCAGTCTTTTAGCTTCTATATAGTAATGGGGCTCCTCGAGATCACAGCTCGTTAAATGAGCACCTTCCACCTCTGTTTTTCTCTCCCCGTCTACTTTCTCCTCTTTAACCTCTTCTCCTCGAAAATAGAACTTCCCCTCAATAGATTTACCGGTGAGGTCAGAGCGCACTTTTTCTAAACTCAGCCAGTCCATCTCCCAGTTGTAATAAGCTTTCTCTGCTCGCGCTCCTTCCTCTCCTCTTTCCACTACTACTTTCCCTTCTGCTTCCAGTTCTTTTTTTTCCAGGAAAATATGGATATAATCAGCAGTGAGAGAGATATCTTTATAAGATACCTTCCCCTCGTAAACCACTACTTCCTCTTCTCCCAGACGATACTGCAGGCGCTCTCCGGTCAGCTCTAAAGCCTCCTGTGCCCCCACAGAAAAAGCAAATAAAAAAATAATAAAGAGGGAAAACACTCCCAGGCGAAACACTTCATTCCTCACTTTTTTCTTGAATTAAGAATCGAGCATGGCTAATCCCTTCGGCCTCCAGAACCTCCGTATCCAGATAGTAAACTGCTTTAGCTACTTCCATTTCTCGGTCTTTTTCAGTGATGAGGACATTACCTTCTAAAACTATCCTTTCTTCTTCCCCGGTTTCTTCTTTTTCTGGATAGTAATGAGCCTGGTCGGCTTTTATTTTGGTTTCCTTCCACTCAATCTCTGCCCCTTCCTCACCCCACGCCTCTTCGGTATTTCCGTTATAGTAAAGAAGAGGAGCCTTCCAGAATATAAAGGAGGTCTCTCCTCCCTCCTCTTTTCTTTCCTTTTTCAACTCCACTCCCTCTTTAAAGAGATAAATTTCGGCATCAAAATCGCCCTCCATAAAAGAAGAACGGATTTCTGTTTCGTCCCTTGTGACTATTACCTCTCCCTTGAAACTACCTTTATTATTTTTAAGATTAAAAGTGAGTTCCTGACATTGAATGCGATTTGCCCCCTGGACAGCCACCACTCCCCCGGTAGCCACAAAAGTTTCCCCGGCAGAGTCATACCTGATTTTTTCTGCTTTTTCTAAAATCACTTCTTTATCGGTCCGGGCTTCTTGTGGGGTTTCCTGAACATCTTGAACCATTGGTTGGTCGTTCTGGGCTTCCTGCGCAAAAGAGCAGGGAAGGAAAAAGAGAAAAGGAACAAAAATCAGCACTCCCCATGTTAATATTTTTCTCAAGTTTATCCCTCGCTTGACCACAATTTTTGGTTATTATATCATTAAACACACATCTTTATAGCTGATTCACCCTAACCCTCTCCCCGCAAGCTCTCTAAACCGTCCCTCTCACTCCGAGGG
>NZ_JAAYFP010000169.1:0-8060 GCF_012728195.1 Candidatus Sordicultor fermentans | reverse complement strand
TAACTTGGTCCGGAAAAGACCAATAAATGACTGTGGTGAATTAAATGTCAATGATTGCGGCTGTTATTTTCTCATCATAAAATATTTCATTCCACTTGCTGAATTCCAGATTGGTAGTAAAGATGACACTGCGTCTTTCATAGCATGCAGATATTACCTGAAAAAGCCGCAAGTTGGGCTGGGAGAAAAGCTGAAGCGATAAAAGGCTTTCCATTTTTGCAGAAAAAAAAGATTTGACCCTTTATTTCAAAGTTCTTTTCTATCTCTATCTCTCCTATAAAAGACTTGAAAGTTTAATAAAAGTGGATATTAAAGAAGACATAAACGGGAGAAAAATAGTCCCTTTTGGAGTATAATAAGCTAAAGATGAAAGGATAAACGATTTTTAGTGGAGAGTGGAGGACGATGAAAAAAATAGTTTTACCTTTTGCTGTTTGTTTCTTGCTTTCGATTTTATTGACTTCGGTAGGGGCTCAAGAAGAAGTAGTTTCCCCCTTAGTGAGAGATCTAGAGAGTATGGAAAGAATTCTTTATGGTCTACCGCAACCTGGGAGCGTTTTGAGTAGAGTAGAAAAAATAGAGAGAGATTTAATTGGCGACACTCTTTCTGGAACTCTTATGGATAGAGTAAATACCCTTAAAACTTTCATTTTAACTGGAACAGATGCTGAACCCTCTTTGGATTTTAAGATTAGAGCTATTCGTTTAACTCTCCGTTCTGAACCGGCAAAGAGTGGAATTCTTATCGCTGAGTTAGAAGAACTGGAAGATTTGATTTTTGGAGTAGTAAGTGATGACCCTATAGGAGTTCGAGTAGATCGCTTATATAAAACTTGTGTAGATTCCTCTAAAGTTAAATCCTTTACTGTTCAGGTTCCGGAAGGAACTCTGGTTAAAATTTATATTCAAAGGGAACTCAACTCAGAGAGAAATAACGAGGGGGATCCAGTTCCTTTCGTAGTGGCAGAGGATGTAAGTATAGGTGGAGTTTTGGTATTATCTAAAGGAACAGAAGGCGAAGGAAGATTGACTAAAGTCAAGCGTAAGGGGGGATTTGGTAAAGGGGGACGTTTAGAAATAGATTTCGGGACCGTAAGGGCTAGTGATGGGACTCCCATTCCCGTAGGTTTAGGAGAAAAATCAATCAAAGAGAATAAAGCAGTGGGTTATGCGGTGATAACCAGCATTGCTGGTCTCGCCTTACTTGGGCCCATAGGGGCAGTGGCTGGGTTCTTTATACAAGGTGAAGCAGCTAAAGTAGAAAGAGGTGCAGAGCTATTTTTGGAGATATTGGAGACCAAAGAGGTTGCTGGGCCTCTAATAGGAGAAACAGCACTACCAACAGAAAGCTTAGAGCCAGAATACGAGAGAACTTGGGAGGAAGAAACTCTTCAAGGAAAAATATGGGAAGAAGAAGCTCCTCAAGAAGAAATAGAAGAAATCCGAGAGGAAGAGTTTATAACTCAGGAAGAACCTGAGGTAGAGGTAGAGATAAAACCTTACGAGGAATGGTAACAAGGAGGTTAAAATGAAAAGTAAAATAAAAAGTAAAATAATCACAACTCTGGTTTTGGCTTGTATTTTCATGCTAATGGTAGGGATAGCAGAAGGGCAGGTTGATTATGACCAGCTATACCGAGATACGGCCAAAAAATGGACTCGTTCTACTAAGGTGGGGGATGCTTTTTCTGTGGAAGCTTTATTCTGGAATGAAGAAGTAGTCCAGGCTTGGGTAGCTAAATACGGCAAAGAAAATTTGCTTTCTGCTGAAGAAGAATTGGCCTACCATCAAGATTTTTTGCAGAGGGAAAGAATAAATCGTTATTTGGTATTTGAGGTAACCATCAAAAAACTTAAGGGAGCACCCCTTTATCCCATGAAATTTGCTCAGAATACCTACTTAGTTGACGATCGAGGAAACAAATTTTATCCTTTAGAATTTCCTCCTGAATTTGAAGAAAAAATCTTCGATCAGGTAACAGGAAAAGTTTATTTCCCCCGGTTTGACAAGGAGGGTAACCCCATAATTAACCCGGATACTGACTATATTACTCTTCATTTCGCCCGGCTTTCCATTGATCCTCAACTAATTAGTAAGGAGGTTAACCTTACCTGGGACAATCCTTACCTTCCTCCCGATTATTCTCGTCCGGAGTGGAAACCGGCATTAGAAGAAGAAATTTTACGCCTGGAAGAACGAGTGAAAGAATTAGAACTCCAAAAGAAAATGTTGGAAGATAAAATAAAGGGGATAGATAATGAAATAGAAGAGGTAAAAGCCAGGATTAAAGATTTACAAAAGGAACGGTGAAAAAAATAAAGATTGGGAAACTATTTTTATTTTTTTCCCTGCTCTTATTTTGTTCTTCTTCTCTTCCGGCGCAGGAGGGGATAAGAATCAAAGCAGACCTTGTCCTTTACGACCGAGATAGGGAAAAGGTCAGCGCTTCAGGTAATGTGAAGGTAGAATGGCAAGATGTTCAGGTCACTACCGAAGAGATTGTTTTTTTTATTTCTACCCAAGAATTGTGGGTTCCCCATTCATTATACGCTACTTTGGGAGGTGACCAAGTACGAGGAGATCAATTCTATTATTCTTTCTTGCAGGACGAAGGGTGGGTAAAAAAGGCAGAATTAATTTATAAAGTAGGGGAAGAAGGGAAGCTCTATTTTCGAGGAGATAAAATAGAATATTTAAAAGGTAAATGGACAGGCAATAATCTTCTACTTACTGGCTGCGAAAAGGACCCACCTCTTTACAGTTTGAGAGCCAAAGAGGTGGTAATTTATCCTCAAGACAGATTAGTATTAGAAGGGTTGAGTTTCTACTTTAGAGAAAAGAAAATACTCGAACTACCGCTTTACTCACGAGTCTTAGGAGAAGAGGGAGCTACTTTTTCTCCTACTTTAGGATATAGCCGTAAAAGAGGATGGTATTTAGGTAGTTACTATGATTATCTTTTTACTGAAAACCTACTTTTAACGTCTCAGTTTAGTATTTCTTCTTTGCAAGGGGCTGAACTAAACATAGATTTAGTTACCTCTCTTTCTCGAGGAGAAGGAAGAATTTTTTGGGATATCTTGCCAGGCGCCGTAGATACCTGGGGAGGATATGTGCATCTCGAGGAAGGTGGTCTTTCTCTTTGGGCTTTAAGTGTAAATAATGAAATAGTGGGTCAAAGTCTTGTTTCTCGCTCTCCCCAGTTGGTTATTTCTTATGGAGAGAATCCTGAGGAAGGTTTTAATTGGAAAAGTACTTTTAGTTGGGGATATTTTGAAGAAGATGGGTCTTCTACCTGGAGAAAAGACCTTTATTTAAATGCTGGATGGAAGGGAAAGGAGGGAGGACTAGAACTCTTTTTCTGGAATATAGATCTTACTGGAGGGCAAATAATACCCAGCTGGGGAAGTAAAATATGGTGGGAAAAGAGAGTTTTCCCAAAATGGGACCTTTCTCTCTCCTATCAGTTCAGCGAAGCACAAGGAGAAAGCCCTTTTTCTTTTGATCCCGGGGATCAAAAGATTTTTTCCTTGGATTCCTGCTGGGGAGATTACGAAGAAAGCTTTCTACGATTACAAGGAGATTATAATCTCAATGAAGGAAATTGGGAAGAGTTAACTGCCGGAATAGGATTAGGAAATGAAGACTTTTCCTTGGGAGTGGAAGGAGTTTATTCTTTTGAGCTGGGAGAATGGAAAGAAGAAAGGTATTTTGTACGTAAAAGAATAGAAGATTGCATAACTCTGGAGGCTTCCTGGTATGAGCCGGAGGGTAGCTTATTTTTATCTCTGAATCTATCTGGTTTAGATACAGAAAAAAAAGCTGAAGGTCTTTTCGATGAAGAAGAAGAGTTTAATCCTTTTGAATTGAAAAGAGATTAGGGGAGGGAATTGATTTGGAAAAGAGACTATATCGTTCTCGAACAGACAGGATGTTAGGAGGAGTATGTGGAGGGATTGCTGAGTATTTCGGTGTTGATCCCACTTTAATAAGACTTTTAGCTGTAGTCCTTATTGTGGCTGGAGGAGCAGCCATAATTGCCTATATTATAGCTTGGATTGTTATTCCCGAGGAGCCTAAAAATCTTTCAATAGAAGAGAAAGCAGAAAAAGAAAATGTAACTATTCCCGGGGAGAAAAGTGAAGAGAGGAGAAAAGATGTAGAACTTATTGCCTGGATCTTAATCTTTGTGGGGTTGATATGGTTTTGCCTTAACCTTTTCTCTTTATGGTTGCCTTCTCGCTTTTTTGTCCGTCTGGTCTTTCCAGTTGCTCTGGTTATAGTTGGTATTTTGCTACTGTGGGAAAGAAAAAAGGAGGAGCGATGAAGATCATAGATAAAGAGGCTAGAGATACTTTAAAATCGGTCTAAAGAGCTCTAAAAATTTTACCATTGATAAAAATTTCAGAATCTCTCAAAAAAGTGGAGAAACCATCCACTAGAATTGTTAAGCAGTAATGAAATGGTGTTTATAAGAAATAGAAAGTAGTCAATCTTAGCTTTACAGACATTAATCTACGTTGATAAAAGGGTTTTATCTGCATTCTACTGGTATTGGTAAAGCTATTTTGGCCTTTAACCATTTTCCAAATATCCTCATTCTTCGGGTTATAATTTTCATAATTAGCACTAAAAGATAAAGTTGATAAATCGATTGCTCTTGAATAACAAGAGAACAACTTATCGCTTTCTAGGAGGAGCAGTAGAACTTCTTATCACTAACTGAGGTTGCACTACTATTATTGTTTTACGAATTTTTCTGCCCTCAATAAGCTTCAAAAGAAGGCTCAACCCTTCTTTAGCCATCTCATCAAAGGGTTGAGCTATAGTAGTTAGAGGGGGAGAAACCACATTACAAAGAGGAATATTGTCTAAGCCTATGATAGAAATATCTCCAGGGACAGATAATCCTCTTTCTCTTATTGCTTGTATAGCTCCGATGGCCATCAAATCATTCATAGAAAAAACAGCTGTGGGTTGTTCTAGAGGAGAAAAACTGAGAATTCTATTCATGGCTTTCCTCCCTTCTTCTATTTTAAAGTCTCCTTCTTCGATAAGCTCTTCCCGTAAGCCTATACCGCTTTTCTCCAAGGTATCCAGAAATCCATAGAATCTTTCTCGACAGATTTTAATTTTCAGGGGCCCGGCTAAACAAGCAAGCTTTTTGTGACCCAAGTTCAAAAGATGAGATGCAGCTAGGACTCCGGCTGTGTAGTTATCTAATTTTATAGTGGGAGCCTCTTCTTTTTCTAGAGTCCTATCTAAAACTATGTAAGGTATTTTAGATAACTGAGGGGTTTTAAACAATAAACTTTCATCTGACACCCGGGAAAAGATTATTCCCTCCACTTGGCGCCGAATTAGGATCTCAAGGTAACTTTTTTCCTTCTCCGGATCATCGTTAGTATTACAGAAAATCAAGCTATAACCTTTTTTAGAGGCTATTTCTTCTAAATGTTTTGCTAATCGAGCAAAAACCGGACTTTCGATATCAGGAACGAGAAGGCCAAGTAATCTAGATTGCTGACTACGCAAGCTTCGAGCTAAGAGATTAGGCTGGTAATTAAGCAAATGAACCGCTTCCCAAACTTTTTCTGCAGTCTCCTTTTTTACTGACCCCTTATTGTTTATTACTCGAGAAACTGTGGTGATAGAAACTCCCGCTAAGCGAGCTACCTCTTTAATTGAAGGCAATCTTTTTCTCCTTTTTTGAAAACGTTTTTCATAAAATAAGACATTTACATAGGTTACATATTATGTACCAATTAGTATATAGTAAAATTAGTCATTGACAAAGTCAAATTAATTTGTTAACGTTTTCTAAAAACGTTAAACTAAATAAAAAAAGAAGGTAATTTGTCAGAGAATACTATAGATTAATAAATCTCTTGTTTTATGTTAAACTTATGATGTGTTTAAAAATGCCACAATAAGGAGATGAAACAATGTCTAATCCAGCCTCACTTTTGAATATTGCCTTAGAAAAAGGGCAGGGAGTTTTTCGTTTGTTTCCTAATTGGGTTCCTCGAGCATTTTGTATCCCGGGAAAAAGGTTAAAACTTCATCCTGATGATTATTTTGCTTTTGGCGTTCACCGAGGAGGTATTGATGAACGTTGGTTTGCCTCTACAGTTAGAGCTGACAATGGTCCAGAAACTTTACCTGATGAGGGGTTAAGCTATATTTATATCGAAGACGGTCCTCGGGTAGAAAAAATCCTTCTCAAAGACGCTATAGAGTTGATGGGTAAAGATATTTTAGGTAAAGAGATAATGGAAAAGTATGGCGGTTGGACTATGTTTGCTAAATTTTTCGACAACATGGATCCTCTTCCTCACCACCTTCATTTAGATGATGAAAAAGCAGCACGAGTAGGGCAAAAAGGAAAGCCAGAAGGGTATTATTTTCCCCGTCAATTGAACAACCATGGAGGCTATTTCCCTTATACTTTTTTTGGTTTGAATCCAGGAACCACTCGAGATGATATTCTTCAATGCCTGAAAAATTGGGATAAAGGGGATAATGGTATTTTATATCTTTCCCGAGCCTACAAACTCCAATTGGGAACCGGATGGAATGTTCCTCCTGGAGTTTTACATGCTCCTGGGTCTTTGCTTACTTATGAGCCACAGAGAGCTTCTGATGTTTTTGCTATGTTTCAAAATATTGTCTGGGATAGATATCTTTCCTGGGATATGTTGGTAAAAGATGTTCCTCCTGAACATAAAAAAGATTTAGACTATATAGTTGACCTCATAGATTGGGAACTAAACGTAGACCCCGATTTTTATAACCAGTATTTTCTAAAGCCTAAGCCGGTTAAGGCCATAGAAGAAATGGAAAAAGAAGGCTATGAAGAATACTGGATAGCATATAATACTGAATATTTTTCTGCTAAAGAGCTCACCATATTTCCCCGAACCAAGGTAACCATAAGAGAAGACGCGGCTTATGGCTTAATTGTAATTGAGGGAAGAGGTAAATTTGGAATCCTGGAAGTGGAGACCCCTACTATGATTCGCTTTGGTCAAATGACTAAAGATGAGCTATTCGTAACTCAAGAAGCAGCAGTAAACGGTATAACTATAGTCAACGAAAGTGAAAATGAAAATTTGGTTATACTAAAACACTTTGGACCTAAATCCTGAAATGGAAGAAGTTATTTTGGAATTTGATAAACTAACTAAAAAATTTCCCGGAGTAGTAGCTCTAGATGAAGTTAGCTTTGACATTTTTAGGGGAGAAGTGCATGCTCTGGTAGGAGAAAACGGAGCGGGTAAATCAACCTTGATTAAAATTGTCACCGGGGTCTACCAAAAAACGTCAGGAGAGGTTTTTTATCAGGGTAAGTCCATAAATTTCCGCAGCCCTCACGATGCTTTGCAAAACGGAATAGCTGCTATATATCAAGAATTTAATCTCATTCCTGCCTTGACTGTGGCAGAAAATATCTTTATGGGTCACCATTTTGTTCGAGGAAAATTTGTTGATTGGAAAAAAATGGAAGAAGAAGCTCGGAAACTCCTTGACTTTTTGGAAGTAGACATAGATGTTAACTCCCGAGTTCGAGACCTGGGGGTAGCTAAAAAACAAGTAATAGAAATTGCTAAAGCTCTTTCTCATAATGCTAAGGTTCTGATTATGGATGAGCCTACCGCTGCTTTAGCTCAAAAAGAAATAAAAACTCTCTTTCGAATTATCCGCTTTCTGAAAGAAAGCGGGGTTACCATCATTTATATCTCTCATCGCTTAGAGGAAGTTTACGAAATCTGTGATCGGGTTACGGTGTTACGAGATGGTAAATTTGTGGCTACAAAACCAGTGAAAGAATTAAAAGTGGAAGAGCTTATCCGGATGATGGTGGGGAGAGAAGTGGGTGAGAGATTTCCCCGTGTTTCCCATACCATTGGGGAAGAGGTTCTGAGAGTGGAAGGATTAACTCGCCCCGGAGTCTTGGAAAATATAAATATTTCCCTCCATCAGAGGGAAATATTAGGTATTGCAGGAATGGTAGGCTCAGGAAGAACAGAGCTCTTACGAGCTATATATGGTGTAGATC
>NZ_JAAYFP010000017.1:0-2511 GCF_012728195.1 Candidatus Sordicultor fermentans | reverse complement strand
GAAGAACCATTCCTCGCTGAACTGGGAGCTTTCTTTAAAAGGAATACTAAAAGTTATGGAGAAACTAACTATAAAGAGTACCCGGGGGATTATCTACTGCAGATTAGAAGATACTCTCCCAGAAACAACGAAAGAAGGAACACGGTGAATGAAATAACGGGAAATTAATGAGGAGCTTGAAGCTGTTCTTCCGCAGAATCTCCCCTTCAGGGATTTTCCTGTGATTCTTGAGGAAAGAGCAGGATTTACTTCAGAAAGGGTTTATTTGAGAGAGGTTTTGTGCTTTTATATTAGGTAGTAAGGAGAGAAGGAGGAATAAAGTGGCTAAAGTACTTATAAGCGGAGGAGCGGGTTTTATCGGCTCTCATATAGCGGAAGCCTATCTTGCTTCGGGCTTTGATGTAGTGGTGGTGGATAATCTTTCTACCGGCAAAAGAGAAAATCTACCCCGGGGAGTGACTTTTTATGAAGGAGATATAACTTCTCTGTCGGATATGGAGGAAATATTTTTTCGGGAAAAGCCAGATTATGTCAATCATCACGCTGCCCAGATCAATTTGCGTCGCTCCACAGAAGAGCCCCTTTTTGATGCTCGGGTAAATATCCTGGGGAGTATTTCTCTTTTAGAGCTAAGCGTAAAATACCGAGTTAAAAAATTTATTTTTGCCTCCACCGGGGGAGCTATCTACGGAGAGGTAAAAACACTTCCCGCTCGTGAAGACATGCCTGCTTTACCTCTTTCTCCTTATGGAGTGGCTAAGCGTTCGGTAGAGCTATATCTTAACTATTATCATAAAGTGCAAGGTCTGGATTTTGTGGCCCTGCGCTATGGCAACGTTTATGGTCCTCGCCAGGACCCTCGAGGAGAAGCAGGAGTTGTAGCCATCTTTATCTCTCGGATAATTAAAGGTGAGCCCTGTATCATCTTTGGTGATGGGCGAAAAACTCGAGACTACGTTTATATAGAAGATATAGCCAGAGCTAATCTTTTAGCTCTATCTGCCTCGGGAATATATAATTTAGGAACGGGTAAAGAAACCAGTGTTTTAGACCTGGTGGAGGTTTTGAAAAAAGTTAGCGGAGAAGATTTCCCGGTAGTGTTCGGAGAAGAGAGGAAGGGAGAAATAGACCGTATTGCTCTCTCTTCGGAAAAAGCCAGAGAAGCTCTGGGCTGGACTCCTTCTTTTTCCTTAGAAGAAGGGATTGGCCACACCTGGGAATGGTTTAAGGAGGCAAAACAATGAGAGCTTTGGTGCTGGAAAAACCCGCTCCTATAGAGACTGATCCTCTTTTACTTTGCGACCTTCCTCTTCCACAAATCAGTGAGGAAGAAGTTTTGATCCGGATTAGAGCCTGTGGGGTTTGTCGAACTGACCTCCATATTGTAGAGGAGGAGATTCCGCATCACCTTTTGCCTCTCATTCCTGGTCACCAGATAGTGGGAGTGGTAGAAGAGGTGGGAGAAAAGGTAAAAGACCTGTCTCCGGGGGAGCTCGTGGGGGTTCCCTGGTTAAATCGGGTGTGCGGGAGGTGCCGCTTCTGCCAGGACGGAAGAGAAAATTTGTGTGAGAGTGCTCTTTTTACTGGCTATGATGTTCTAGGAGGATATGCTGAATACGTAGCCACACATCAAGAGGCAGTGTATAAATTGCCAGAAGGGTATAAAGATGAAGAATTGGCTCCCCTTCTTTGTGGGGGAGTAATCGGTTATCGAGCTTATCGGATGAGCGGGGTAAAAAAAGGAGATACTCTGGGTATTTTTGGATTTGGCTCCTCTGCTCATCTCGTAGCTCAAATAGCAAAAATAGAGGGAGTGGAAATATTTGTTTTTACCAGAAGTCCTGAACATCAACTTTTAGCTCGAGATCTGGGGGCTTCTTTTGCAGGAAGGGCAGAAGACCACCCTCCTCATCTTCTGACTTCTGCCATAATATTTGCCCCCGCTGGTAACTTAGTTAAAAACGCCCTCCTTTATCTGGAGCGAGGTGGAGCGGTGATTATGGCCGGAATTTATTCTACCCCCCTACCGGAGATTCCCTATTCTCTCCTTTATTGGGAGCGGAGCATAAAAAGTGTGGCCAATAGCACCCGCCAGGATGTTCGAGAACTCCTGGATTTTGCTCAAAAACATCATCTTGAGGCAAAGACCGAGATTTTTCCGCTCACAGAGGCCAACCGTGTTTTACAGTTGTTGAAAGAAAGCAAAATTAAAGCATCGGCTGTGCTTAAACCAGAAACGTAAAGAGAATTCATCACCCGCAGCCCACAAATGTTACTATCCGGATTTGCCAGGAAGAATGAGATCATATTGGTGTAAAATGATTGCAATAGTTTTAGAGGAGAAGTATCTTAAAGGGACTAAAAAATAGGGTAAGAGCATACTGGATTGTTTAGTCAAACGACAGTTAAATAATAATATAAAGGTACAGACAAGAAGAGGAAATGCTGAGTAGAAGGGTGTTACAAAGGTTTTTGCGGTTAAGTGTATCATCTAAAGAATAGGCTGTGTAG
>NZ_JAAYFP010000168.1:0-5127 GCF_012728195.1 Candidatus Sordicultor fermentans | reverse complement strand
TCTACCATTTTAGGATCTCCTCAAAAAGGTTTTTCGGGAACTTTTTCCCAATCGGCTAAAAATTGATCAATTCCAACATCGGTGAGAGGATGCTTGATTAGCTTAGATATGACAGGAAAAGGAATGGTGGCTACGTGAGCTCCCAGCCGTGCTGCCTCCACTACATGCATGGGGTGGCGAATGGAAGCCACAATTACCTGAGTAGTGATATCGTAATTACGAAAAATCTGTAAGATATCAGCCACCAGGCGCATGCCATCGCTTGATATGTCATCTAATCTTCCCACAAAAGGACTGACATAGGTGGCTCCTGCTTTGGCAGCCATAAGTGCTTGCAGAGGATTAAAAATCAAGGTGGTGTTTACGCTCACTCCTTCTTGAGAAAGAGCTTTGATAGCTTTCAATCCTTCCGTAGTTATAGGAACTTTTACCACTATATTAGGTGCCCAGCTGGATAGCTCTCTTCCCTCTTTTATCATTCCTTCTGCTTGCAGGCTTACCACTTCAGCAGAAACCGGGCCGGGAACCAGACTACAAATCTCCATAATCACTTCCCTAAAACCTCTTCCCGTTTTAGAAACTAAAGTAGGATTAGTAGTCACTCCATCTAAAACTCCCAGCTTCAGAGCTTCTTTGATTTCTCCTGTATCGGCAGTATCAATAAAAAATTTCACCTCAGACCTCCCTTTTCTGTTTATTTACCAGTATTATAAGCTTCTCCCTGGCCTTTATCAATCTACCATAGCGCGGCCAACCACATTTCACATTGACAAGAACTTCTATTCTTGATAAATAATAACCTGCAGTGTTCTCTATTGTCTTCGTGAGGATCGTATTTTTATATTCCGTGGCGGTCTTCTCTTTATAGAAAAACGAGATTACCTGCCGCCACGGGATAGCAATGGTATTGTATTTTTCTGTTTTCAAGGTAATGCAGAGGCCTTTACCCGGAAGGAACATCTTAACAAACCCCTCAGGGTGCTATAATCTATTTAACTTGTTATCTCAAAAGAGAGGAGCTCATAATATGGGAAGCGTAAAAGACTTAATAGTTCTTTCTTCTCCACATGAGGAAAAACCGGGGAGAGGGAAATTTATTTTTTCTGATCGGTATTCAGTATTCGATTGGGGGGAGATGCCCGACCATATCCCTCTGAAAGGTGCTTCCTTATGTTTAATAGGAGCCTACTTTTTTGAACAACTAGAGAGAGCCGGATTCTTAACTCATTACCAGGGAATAGAAGAAGAGGGAAAAAACAAGAGGCTATTTGAGTTAAAAAATCCTGCTAATGAAATGGTAGTTTCTTTAGTGAGGATTATCCAGCCTCCTGAAATAGAAGGGAAATACGACTATAACATCTACCAGGGAATAAGGGGGAATTTTTTAATTCCTTTTGAATTCATATATCGTAATTCTCTACCTGCAGGTTCTAGCTTACGCAAAAGATTAGAAAGAGGGGAAGTAAAATTAAAAGATTACGGATGGGATAGGATTCCTGCTCCAGAGGAAAGATTGTCACCACCCGTTGTAGACGTTTCTACCAAATTAGAAGAGCAAGACCGTTATCTAAGCTGGCAAGAAGTAGAAGAGACAGGCATATTACAAAAAGAAGAAATAGAAGAAATTCGTCGAACAGTTCTTGCTATAGATGGCTTGATAACTAAAGAAGTAGAAAGGATAAACCTGAAAAACGAGGATGGAAAAATAGAACTGGCTTTCGATAAAGATAGAAACTTAATGGTGGTAGATGTGGTAGGGACTCCTGATGAGAGCCGTTATACCTTCCGGGGGATACATCTTTCTAAAGAGATCGCCAGAGAGTTTTATCGGAAAACTTCCTGGTTTGAAGAAGTAGAAAAAGCTAAGCTTCAGAATCCAGTGGGCTGGAGAGGTTTGGTGAAAGCAAGTCCTCCACCTCTACCCTCTTCTCTTGTGCAACTGATAAGCTGGGTGTATCAGCGAATAGCTATGGATCTTACAGAAAGAAATTGGTTCTCAGATGTGCCTTCTTTAGAAGAAATTGGAGAAAGAATTAGTCAGGAGCTTCTTATTTGACATAAGAAAAGAGAGAAAGTAAAATAATCAAGGGAATAAACATTGATGTGCGCCCGTAGCTCAAAGGACAGAGCGGCGGTCTCCTAAACCGCAGGCTGAGGGTTCGAATCCCGCCGGGCGCACCAAGGGTGCATTTCGGGACATTTTAACAGTGAAAAAGCTCTTATTTACCTTCCTCTTTTTACCCGGTATTGTTCTAAGCAAAGAAGAAGACCCGGTGCAGCTCTTTCAGTGTATTTTGCAGCTCAATCAATCTTATCCTGTTGTTCATCGCTCAACCTGTGATATAGATATTCAGGCGAAAATCAAAATTTCCCTTCTTCTGCCTTTTACTATTAACTTAAATAGAAAATTAAATCTAGAGGATAATTACCGAGAAACAGAGATCACTCACATACTTTTTTCTGCACTGGGTGGTAGAAGCTTTTATTATTAAAGGACCTCTTTCTTTTCTTTCTCAGGAAAAATGGGAGGATATTTTATCTCCCTTCGCTCTGGCTGCAGAAAAAGTAGATAGTGATCACCATTATTTCTGGGCAGTAAGAAAGGAAATAATAGCCCATTATTATCATAAAAATTTAGAAGAGTTAGAAATGGACAATTTAGGCAGGGTTTAAAAAATTTTCTTGGCTAATCCGACATCCCGGGGAGAAGTAGAACAGGAATATGCCAGATTTAAAGGTTACCGGGTGATAAAGAGAACCCGGGGCAGGACAAAATATAATTCAGTCAACATTGATTTTCAGGCCGAAACCAGGAATTACCAGCTGTATCCTTGAGAAAGGTATTCTTTTGCCAGAGCCAATCGAGCGCTAATTTTTATTTCCTCATCAAGGGAAAAAGCTAATTTCTCCAGAAAATAGGCAGCTGCAGGAGCTTTTATTTCCTCCAGAGCTCCAATTATTTCTCGCTGGAGGAGGGGAGAAGCTTCTTCCATGGCTATTTCAATAAGAGGCAAAGCCTCCTCTCCCAGGACGGGTAATCTTTTTAAAATAAATAATTTAGCTCCTTCATCACCAGAACGGAGTATTTCCCGAATTAAGTATAGGTTGCTTCTCAAATCTTCTTTACCGAGAGGAGGAACTTCTTCTTCCTGGAGGTAAAGCTCCTCTCCCCGGGAGACCAAAAGGGAAAAAACAATTTCGATGTTTTCTTCCTCTGGAAGAAAACGTAAAAGAGAAAACGGTCTCCACTCCCTCTCTTTAAGCTTTTCTTTAAGACAAGGGGTAAATGCGATGTCCTCTGTTTTGCCCAGAGATTCAAAGATTTGCTCCTCAAGTAAAGGGTCCTTCTCCCCCATCTGAATTAGAAGATTAACCCCCTTTTCATACTTAGCCAGAACTCTTATCAGGCAAGAATTCAAATCTTCTTCCTGCAAAGTAAGATGGGAGATTTCCCCTTCTCCCCAGAGAATAGTTTGAGAAAGATTTCTAACTTTTTTATCCCGGTCGTTAGACATTTTGTGAGCATAATTTACAACATCCCCATCTTCTCTTTCCCACAGAGCAAAAAGAGCTATTTCTCGAAAGAAAGGATTTTCCGAGTTTATCATAGTGAATAAGTAAAAAGACACAGAAAAATCGTAGAGAGAAAGCAATTCATCCACTTCTTCTTTTAATTCGGAAGGGAAATCCTCTTTTTCTATCAGGCGGAAAAAGAAGGGGAGGGATTCTCTCACTTTCCAATGAGCTAAAGCCCGGAGCGCCTCCCATCGAATGATTATCTCTTCTTCTTTATTACCCGAATCCTCTTTCTGTAGAATAGAAAAGAAGAAAGGAATCCAGTCATCTGTTTCTCCTAAAAGGCGGATTATTTCTACTCGTAGAGCTATATCTGGTTCCTTCCAGAATAGAGAAATTAAGTATTCTCCTCGCTCTTTCCCCTCCATCTCCCGGGAAAGAAGAGAAAGAGCTGATTTTCGAAGATAAAAAGGATATCCTCTGTTCTCTACTATTTTCTTTATTCCACCTGTGAGCTCATGGGAAGCTAAAAAAAGAGGGGCATCTTCAACTAAAAGATAAAGAATATCTTCTCTACCCTCTTTCCAGAGACTGCGTAATTCTTGAATTATAGAGGAGTAAGAAAGCAACTCTTCTCCTTGTACTATTGCTGTTCCCGTAAAGAGGAAGAGTATGATTGTCGCTATTAATTTTCTAATAGGCGCATTCTTTAGCTGCTTGAGCATAGATTTTCAAGTTTTCTGGAGGGGTATCAAAAAAGTGGTCAGCGCAGGAAAGAATATGCCCTCCTTCATATCCTACACGCTCAAAAAGAGTATACACCATGGAGCGAATTTCCTCTTCTGTTCCACTGGTTAAAACGTTAAATTGATCCATTCCCCCGATTAGAGCTAGTCTATCACCAGCTTTAGCCTTGAATTCCCAGGGCTCTTGGTTCCCCCCAATACTTTTGGGAGCTAAAGTCTCTGAGACATCTGTACCATTAGCTATGATTAATTCTTCGATTCCCTTTGTTCCTCCACAGGTATGATAGGTGATTTTAAAATCCAGGGAATGCAGAGCATCGTGAATCTTACGGTCGTAAGGGAGACAAAATTCCTCATGGATTTGTGGAGAAATTAAGGTAGAAGAGGCTGAACCTCCACCGGTTTCTACCAGGTCGAATTTAGCTCCTTTCATAGTTTCAATAAATTGAAGTTTTTTCTCCAGTAAAATTTGTAGCAGTTCATGCACCCAGCTAGGGTTATCAAAGCACTTAAAAATTAACTCATTAATATCCATAAGACAGGCAGCGTGTTGCCAGCACCCTGCTTGGTCGCCCCAGACGAAACCTCGCAATATTCCCCGGTCTCCAATTTCATCGTAGAGCTGATTCACTGGTTGAGGATTTAGCGAAGGAACCGGCATATATTTAATTAAATCGAGGTCTTCTTCTCTTTTTATCATATATTCGGTAATCCAGGTAGTTTTAAGATTTCCTGCTCTTTTATAGTTAAGGTCACCCCGAGGAGTATGAACAGTATGGTAGAGTAAAAAATCATCCGGGTCTGCTTTAATAACTTTTATTTCTTCTTGCCACTCTGGAGTAGATAAAATATTTTTTTCTAAATC
>NZ_JAAYFP010000167.1:0-2982 GCF_012728195.1 Candidatus Sordicultor fermentans | reverse complement strand
CTCTTCCTTGCGTCAGCGCCAGAAGCTTCAGGAAATTAACCTGGACTCTTTACCTCCTCGCCTTCAGGAAGTCGCCCGCCTGCGATTAGAACATCCTTATGCTTCTCTTAGGGAAATAGGAGACCTTTGCTCTCCTCCTCTTTCTAAATCCGGAGTTTATCATCGCCTGCGAGAGATTGAAAAAATAGCAGAAGAGCAGGGAAAATGATAGAACTCAGAAGCTATTTGAATAGATAAGACAAAGCTTTCCCAAAAAACTCTGGAAGTGACATTGTTACAGGAGAACTCCACATATAGCCTCGCGCATCTTGACAAAAATTAAATCTTATTATACTGTGTAACCGATAACATGTAATCGCTAACAAATAAAAATCTAACAAATAAATTTATATAAGGGGTCTTGACAAAAATTAAATCTTATTATACTGTGTAACCGATAACATGTAATCGCTAACAAATAAAAATCTAGTATATAGATTATGAAAGTGGTTGAAAAGCAATGGATAAGAGGAATAACGAGATGTCTAAAAAACGAGCTACATTAATCGATGTAGCTAAACTTTCCGGCTTATCTACCGGAACTGTTTCAAGAGTTCTCAATGGTCATCCTTCGGTGAGTGATGAAGCTCGAAAAAAAGTTGAAGATGCCATTAAAAAATTAAATTATGTTCCTCTTTCAACTGCTCGGAGTTTAGCTAAAGGGGTATCCAACGTAATTATGTTGTCGATGATTGAAGAAAATCCTATTCTTCCTTCTACCTGGCGATATGAGCTTCCTGTGATTCAAGGTATCTATGATTGTCTGAGAGATACTCCTTACAATCTTCAAGTCGGCATTGGTTTTGTTGAAGAAGCACAAAAATCAAAATTTTTTGAAAATCTTCTTAAAGATAAATATATAGATGGGCTTTTAATTCTTGGTTCCTGGCCTATTGACCACAGATCTTTAATCTATTTGGAAGAAAGAAATATTCCTTATGTGCTAATTGGGTGTAGATCTTCAGTTCCAACCCGGGCGGAGGTTAATTTTGATAATCATGGAGCAGTAGTTGAGGTCATTGAATATCTTGTTCAGCTTGGTCACACGAAATTTGCATTGATTGGTGGACTTAAAGAACAGCTTCATATGGTCGATCGAGCTAAGGGATTTAGAGATGCATTGTTAGCAAGAGATTTAAAAGTTTATCCAAATCTAATTAAATTTGGGGATTACCAGATAGATAGCGGATATCGATTAATGCTCGAGTTATTAGAAGAAGACCCAAGACCAACAGCTATTATTTGTGGAAATGATCTCATGGCTGCTGGCGCGATTAAAGCTATACACGATAAAGGCTACAAGATTCCCAGTGATTTTTCAGTGGTTGGATTTGATGATAGTGAAATATCAAAGGTGGTTGATCCTCCCTTAACTACCATTAAGGCTCCAACGTTTGAAATGGGTAATTTAGCGGTAGAAAAATTATGTTCTATGATTCAGCAAAAAGACATGGAATTGGAAGAAATTGCTATTCTTCCTTGTGAGTTAATTATTCGGTCTTCAACAGGAGAATGTAATCAAAAAAATTAAATTTTAATAATCAATAAGGAGGTTCATGGATGGGTAAAGTAGTAGAAAAAGAATTAGAATATCTTCCTTTAAGTGATAAGATTGATTACGATTCTGCACCAACGCTCGATGAAGCAATTTATCAGCAAAGAATACAATCGCTGCTTAAAATGGCTTTATCTCAAGGCTATACTCATTTAATCATTTATGGTGATCGAGAACACTATTCGAATATTCATTTTCTAACCGGATTTGACCCCCGTTTTGAGGAAGCCCTTCTTATCTTGTCTGGTGAACAAGAACCTACTATTGTGGTTGGGAATGAAGGATTGGATTATTCAGCTATTATTCCCTTTGAAATTCAGAAGGTTTTATTTCAAAGCTTTAGCTTGGTGGGGCAACCTAGAGGACAGAGCAAGTCATTAGACGAGATTTTCCGGGATGCCGGGATTAAGAAAAACAGCAAAATAGGTATCATTGGCTGGAAGTATTTTTCTCCAATTGAGCGTACAGATCCTTCGCAAACTTTTGAAGTTCCTCACTATATTATTCAGGAACTATCAAACATAGTAGGCTGGGAAAATGTACGAAATACTTCCGATTTTATGATTCACCCTGATTATGGTCTACGTATATCTCTCGATGTAGAAGAGCTCATTTTCCATGAAATATCTGGCACTAAAACTTCGCAGAGAGTTTTGCAAACCATTAAAAATCTCCGGGTTGGTGAGAGTGAAATCGAAGCTTCTCGCCACCTTGCTATAGATGGTGATCCTCTGAGTGTACACCCCAATGTCAATTTTGGGTTAGAAAATGTGCTTCCTGGATTAAAAAGTCCAACCTATAAGAAAAAGTTAGAACTTGGGGAAGTTGTCACGGTTGGTATGGGGTACCGTTACGCTCTGGTTGCTCGAACCGGTTTGTTTGTTCGAAATAAGGAAGAGATACCGCTGACGATGGAAGGAATAGTTGAAAATTTTTACATCCCTTATTTCAACGCTTTATGTAGTTGGTATGAGTCTCTTCACCTTGGGGTGACTGGTAACGAGGTATTCCAGGCAGTCAGGGATTCGATAGGAGACTTGAAAAAATTTGGTATTGGTTTGAATCCCGGTCATCTCATTCATACTGAAGAATGGACCAACAGCATCTTTTTCGAAGGGTCACCTCACAAGGTGAAATCGGGAATGGCTCTTCAGGGTGATATCATCGCTTTTCCTGGTGAGCCCTATGGTGGAGTTCATGTGGAAGATGGTGTATTTATCGCTGATGAAGCAACCCGAGAAGCGATCCGGGTTCAATATCCAGACTCATGGAAGCGAATCGAAAAACGACGGCAATTCATGAAAGATGTTTTAGGCATCAATATTGCTGATGAGGTAATGCCTACCTCTGATATTCAGGCGATGTTGTTTCCCTACATGGGGAATACT